>JAEXPO010000526.1 GCA_023446675.1 Bacillota bacterium
GTCCCGAAATCATCCAGCGCGATGCGTATGCCCTTGGTGTTTAACGCAATGAGATTATGCATCACCGCATTAACCGATTCCATAAGGGTGGATTCGGTTATTTCAAATTCCAGGCAGTCCGGCGGAATATCATAATCCTCCAGAATCCGTATCACGCTTTCAGAGAAATGCCTTTGCATGAGCTGGATAACCGACAGGTTAACGGACATGAGCATATCCGTGTGGCCTCTTTGACGAAGCTCCTTCAAAAAAAGCAAAGCCTTTTTAAGCACCCAGTCTCCCAAAGGAATAATGAGCTTGGACTCTTCGGCGACAGAGATGAATTCTCCCGGCGAAATAAAGGCGCCGTCAGCGGTACGCCAGCGGATTAGGGCCTCCAGGCCTACAATTTTTTGATCCTTGGAACGGTATTGAGGCTGATAAAAAAGGACAAATTCCTCATTCTCCAAAGCCAGCCGAATATTGTTCTGCATGTTCAGGCGTTCAACAAGGGCATTTTTCATTCGCTTGTTATAGAAAATGTATTTGCTCATGCGTTCACCGGCCTTGTACAGTGCGGTATCCGCATTTTTCACCAGCTCGTCGAGGGTTTGGGCGTCCTTGGGGTAAAGGGCGATACCCACGTTTACCTGCAATGAAATGTTGTGATCGTCAATGCGGGTCTGGGCCTCCAGGTGGCGGATAATATCCTCAACGATCTCAATTAAGGACTCGTCCGTCTCATAATCCCACACAAGAAGGGCAAATTCATCCCCTGAAAGCCTTGCGGCATACATATTGGCCGTGCAAAGATTCCGAAGCCTTCCGGAAACACTGATTAATAGCTTGTCCCCGATGGCATGTCCGTAGGAATCGTTGATCAGCTTAAAATTGTCCATGTCGACAAAAACAAGGCTGATATTTTCCGTAATCTGACAGATCTCCTGGAATTTTTCCTTGAGACGGCTGCGGTTGGCCAGGCCGGTGAGGCTGTCGTAATAGGCCAGCTTTGATATTCTTCCCTCAATTTCCTTTTTAAAAGTAATATCCGTATGGGCACCGGCCATACGGACCATTTCACCCTTTTTATTCCAAAGGCCTTTTCCCACGGCATAGACCCAACGAACGCTATCCTGACCTGTCTTTATTCGATACTCGCATTCATAAAAGGGAGTTTTATTGTCCACATGCTCCTTCCAGGCGCAGCGGGCTTTTTCCGAATCCTCGGGAAGGATGTAATGCTGCCAATCCTTAAGCTTATCCATCTTAGAGTTATCCAGTTCAAAAATTTCGTACCATTTATCTGAAAAAAACCGGGTATCGGCCATAATATCCCAGTCCCATATACCGATGTTGGAGGCGTCAACCACCAGGTTATGCCGCTCATCCTTGGCCTGAAGGAGCACCTTTTGATGGATGAGCTCGTCCAGCTGGGATTTGAGCTCTTCCTCCGAGGCTGCCAGTTCCTCATAAACCGCAGACAGCTCCTCGTGCTTTTCCATAAGATTACGCTGAGCCATGGCCCTTTGGGTTATATCCACGCCAATGATTTCATAAATATCGGGCTCATTCTTCATGACCTTGGGGCAAATACTCATAAACAGCGTCATTTTTTGCCCGCCCTTAATGCGAAGTGTCATCTCGAATTTATCCCTCATAGGACCAGGGGTGACACCGTATATAAGATCTTTGAGTTTATCGCTGTCATCTTTCTCCACAAGGTCAAACAGATTTATTTTATCATCAAGATCCTCCGGCAAATAGCCGGTTAAATGTTGGGCATATTCGTTGAGCCCTTTGACAAGACCCGTTTTGTCAATGCTGATTATAATGATATTGGCCGTATCAATGGCTTTATTTAATAGTCTTTGATTTCGATTAAGACTGCGGTTTAAAAGCATCAATGTGGATGTGAGGCTTATGATGGCAAACACAAGTGTACCTGATATGCATGCTGCAAAAAGAGGAAGCTGCCGTATACTCATCGGTATCCCTGACCCTGCGGCGGGAGTTAAGCCTTGAAAAGACTCATTCAGCCAGAACCTGAGGAGGCTCCATACCGAAAGATAGGTTAAAAATCCCAGCGCTACAGAAATCAAAAGAGCCAGCACGTACTTTCTCAATGAAGAGAACCGCTTTATGTATACCTTCATAGATGCCCCCTGCAGCAGTCTTAAAGTTTAACCAGGCTACTAATATTGTCAGTTTACGAACAAAGATACTCTTTTATTGTAAACCTAATATAAGTACCATCGAAATATCATTTTCAAACAAAATTTCAGAAAATCTTTTTGAGGTAAAAGAAGAAATGAACAGGAGACCTCCTTAATCAGCAAGTATAAAGCCTTCTACAGCCAGCATGAGACCGGCGGATTCCTTTTTGACAAAAACGGATTTTTCATGAACCTCCTCAGCGAGAGTGGAAACCTCTCCTGCCCGTCCGGCGATATGCTCGGCCTCGGCGGCAGCCTGATGATAAGCAGAATTGAGTTGTTCTGTCTGGGACACGATATTCTTGAGCTCCCCCAGCACCTGACAGGCGGAAGCATCCAGTTCGTCGGCAACTTTGTTAAGACTCAAGGCGTCCTCTTCATAGCAGCGGCCCGTTCTCACAAGGCTTTCATAATCCTGGAGCATGCTGCTCTCCGTAAAGGAAAGGAGCTTTTCGGAATTACTCCTTAAATTCTCAACAGAAGAAAGCATAACAGGGGTCAGACCCACAATTTCACCGGCCAGCTTTTTGGAAAACTGAGCAAGCTTACCCACTTCATCTGCCACAACAGCAAAGCTTCTCCCCTGTTCTCCCGCACGCGCGGCTTCAATGGAAGCGTTAAGGGCAAGAAGTCCTGTTCGTGAGGCCGCCTCCATACATTCCTGTGCAAGGCGGGAGATGGTTTCAACGGATCCGGCCCGGCTGATGGCGCTTTCCAGCTCGTCCTTCACCTCTTTGTATACGGCCTGATTTCTATCCCGGGATGCAGCCGCTTCCCCGTTTATTGCTATGGCTCTCTGCCGAATGCCTGCGGCAAGCATTGCACTTTCCCTGGCTTTTTCCGCAAGCTCACCCATAACCGAACCGATATCCCCGGCTGAGCGGTGAATGACTTCCGCGGAGGAGGCCGAAAGCTCCAGGTAGGCGGTCAGTTCTTCGGTAGACCGGTAAATATCACCGGCATCCGTTGTTAAATGAGCAATGCGGGACAGGGTCTCTTCGGAAATGTGGTCCATGGCCACAGCGTTTTTCTTTACGAAGCCGATAGCCGTTTGAATGGCTGCCTGCATGATTTTAACCGCCTGGGACATACGCCCCAGATCACCTCCCTGCTTTAAAACAGACGCGGGCAGGCCTGCGGCGAAATTCCCCTTCTCAATATGACTTAAATGCTGGACCAGTTGATTTAAAGGCTTTGCAATGGAAAGGGCTATGATAAGGGATAAAAGAATACCTCCTATGACGAGCCCCGCAAGAGTATAAAACATCAATTGAAGTGTATTTTTCCCCAGAGTCTGGCTTTCAGTATACTTCATTTCAGCAAGGGAGCCGGTATAGTTTTTATAGGTCTTTATGGCGGTGAACAGCTCCGGACTTCCCGCAAAGGTTGTATCAAGCGCAGATTCATCCTTTATTTTTTCTCTGCTGATGCGGCGTATAACCTCTTTTTTTCCTTCCGACCAATCGTTGATTACCTGACTAAGCGCTCCCAACGCCTGGGCTTGCTCCTCATTTTCATTTAGTGAGGTCAGTGCGTTGAGGCGGGAGTTGAGAAAAATAAACTGTTCATCAATGGCTGTGAGCCTTTTAAGGTATTCCTTGCCCTTATCCCCATAGGCCGCCAGATAAAAGACATGCTCATCAATCGTGTGGGCGGCATCCTGAAGTGACGCCACAAGCTCATTGGCCTTAAGTGTTCTGAAGTAAAGGTCGTCCATATTTTTTTGGATACGGTTCAGCCCCATCTGACCGATAAATCCTATGATGAGAGAAAACAGGATGAGCACAACCGTCAAAAAAACCAGTCTGCCAACTATTCGCATTCTTTTCAGCATAAACCGCTCCTGCGCTTTTTTGCTTTCATCTTAGCAGACCTATGTTAAGTTCAGGTTGGCTTTGTGTTAAGAGCAGTCTTTCTCATTTCTTCAACGATTTTTGCGTCTACCTCCGCGCTCTTTTTCAAAACGCTGTCCCAGGTGGTGCTTCTGGATAACAGCATCTCAACAAGCTCTTGCTGAGCCTGTTCCAATTCATTGCTGTTCATGTTCATATCTGGTTTCCCCCCAACTTTATCAGGTGTTTTTTTATATTTCACCCTATCCTCATCACTGTCTTTTTTCTGTTTTTTTAAGGGTAAAAGCATACCTTTTTTTCCGACAGTGTCTCTCATCTAAATTTTAAACCTGGAGACCAAAAGCTTAAGGCTTTCTGCTCCCCTGTTATTATCTTCCGCCATTTTTGTTAAATCAACCGTTTTATCCACTATGGCAGTGGTTTTTTGAGCGATATCCTCAACGCCCCGGGCTCCCTCCTGAATGGTAACGGTTACCTCCCCGATTGCCTTGGCTATATTACTCATTGCCTGATCCAGATTGTGGGATGCTGTTTCAAACTGGCTCATCAGCTCATTAATGCTTTCAGCATCTTTATTATACTGCTCACCTAATCCCACCATCTTTTTGTAATCTCTCAAAACAGATTCCTCCAGGAACTTCAGCATCAGCTCCGATTGATTCCGCATATTTTCCACAGCCCTTACAACTCCTCCAACCAGCTCCTGTATGCCGGCAGCGGTTCCTGACGACTCATCGGCAAGCTTTCGGATTTCCTCTGCCACCACGGCAAAGCCTCTGCCTGCGTTGCCTGCTCTGGCCGCTTCTATGGCGGCATTAAGCGCAAGAAGATTTGTTTGTTCGGTTATGTCCAGTATGGTGTCAGTAAGGGAGCCAATTTGCTTTATGGTGCCTGATTCCTGAATGGCCTTTTCCATATCGGCCTTTACCTTTTCAAAAAGATTCCTGGCGCTACCCGCAGAGCTTTGGGACTGGCTTTTAAGGCCTCCTGCCCTATCCGTTATTTGCCCGGATACCAATGCGCCCTCCTGTGCTCTTTGGGCGATACGGCGGATTTCGTCGTCCACTTCGTTGACCGTTGCCGTAATCTCCTCGGAAGAGGCGGAGGTCTCCTCCATACCGGCCGAAAGCTCCTGGGCTGTGGCTGAATTATCATTGGCATTATCCTGAACCTGGGAGGACAGTCTCTTTAAGCTGTCCGCATTTTCCGCCAGAAGCGCCGACACGGACTTAAGCTCGCCTATGGTTTCCCGAAGTACCTTACGGGTATTAAATACCGACCGGCTTATCAAGCCTGTCTCGTCCTTTTTATTCACCAGATGGGCGTACTTCTCATCATATTTTAAATCCAGCTTTGCCGTTTTATCCACAAGCTCCGTCAGCTTCCTTATGGGATTTATCATTAAATTGGTACTGACAAGTGAAGCAATTAACGCACCGATTACCGCAATAAGGCCATAACCCAGCACAAAAAGGCCCATGGCGTTTACAGGCGCCAGCACCTCGTCCTTGTCGCCGGTTAAAACCAGCGTCCACCGGGTTTCCGGCACCACACCGTAAGCAGACAGCTTCATGACGTTTTTATAAAGATACTCCTCCGAGGTGGTACTTACCTCCTCACCATTCATCACCCGCTTGACCACCCCGTTTATGAGTTCGTTTTCCACAGGAAGGCCCACTTTATCTGCTGTGGGATGATACAGCATGACACCTTTTTCATCTACAAGATAGGCGTAGCTGGACTTGGTCTCAAGCACC
>JAEXPO010000026.1 GCA_023446675.1 Bacillota bacterium
ATCACCGGTATTAAAATAGCCTCTCTTTTGTCGGAAATACGTGTTCGGGAAGCCAAGAGGCTTCTGATTACAACAAGCGACAGCCTCAGCGAAATAGCTGAACAGGTTGGCTTCGGAAGCACAAAAACCTTCACCCGGTTTTTTAAGCAAACAGAGGATTCGACACCCGGACAATGGCGTGAAATTCATTTCCGATGTGCGGACATTCCTCTTTAAATTTAATCCTTCTTAAAAATGTCCGTAAATACCGACGGACAAAAAAATTCAGGCAACGGTCAAAAACCTTTACGCAAAAAGATCCCCTTGGGGTGAAAACCGCAATCCCACTTGCAGCCAGTGTTTCAGGGAATCATTTTTTGTCCCACACCGAATTCGCATTGTCCCTTTCAACAATATCGTGCAAAACATATAATCATCCTTGTAAAAAGGACTGCTGATATATGCAGTTTAAACAATCGAATACCGAAAGGGAGGATTTCAATGAAAGCGAAAAAGCTCTTTACCTGTTTATTGAGTTTCCTTGTGACGGCATCTTTGGCACTTAGCGGATGCTCCAAATCCACCGTGGGTACTACTCCAACCCCGGAAAATTCCCCATCAGGCACCTCCTCTGCCACCCCCACTCCAAGTGAAAGCTCCAATTCTCCGTGGACCCTTCTGGAAACTCTTAATAAAGCGGCAGGCGAATTAACGGTTCCCAGAAGCTCCTACCTCTCTTATCCCGTTTCGGATAAAGATGCTTCCGGTATCACCTTAAGATATTGGCTCCCCCTTCCCAGTAACGTTTCAAAAAATTCACAGTCCTGCAACGCAACCGAATGGGCGCGAATCTGGCAGGAAAAAACCGGTATTAAGGTTGAGTTTATTCATCCCACTCAAGGCAGCGAGGTTGAAGAATTTGCTGTTTTAATTGCGGGAAGAGATCTTCCGGATATCATTGAATGGGAATGGACAAACGGCTATGCCGGGGGCCCTGCCGCCGCGGAGGATGAAGGCGTCCTTATCAATCTGGACAGCTACATCGCATCCGACGGATTGGCTGCCGATTTATGGCAGTATCTTCAGGACAACCCCATTGTCGATCGGGAAGTTAAAAATGACTCGGGCAGCTACTACTGCTTCCCCTTTATTCGCGGAGACAAGTATCTCCAGTGCACCTCCGGCCCTCTCTACCGTGTTGACCTGTTCAACAAGGCAGGAGTCACAGGCACACCTGTAACCATGGACGACTGGACGGATGCCCTGACAAAGCTTAAGGCCTCCGGCGTTTCAAAGCCCATGGTTTCAGAAAACATGAACAACCTTATGGCTTTCACCATGAACGCCTATAAAATCCGTCCCGATATGTACGTGGACGACGCTACCGGCAAGGTAAAATACGGTTTTATGGAAACGGGCTATAAGGACTGGATGCTTAAAATGAACGAATGGGTTAAAAACGGCCTTATGGATCCCGATATTCTCACCAGCAACAGAACCACCCTGGAAACCTATATCATGACCGGTGAAGGCGCGGTATGCTACGGCGCAGGCGGCGGCTACATGGGAACCTTCCTGACGACAGCGGCTTCCGCTCCTGAAACCTACGGCGCGGATTTTGACCTTGCAGCAGCAAACTTCCCAGTCTTAAATAAAGGCGAAACCGTTATGTACGGCGGCGCATCCTACGATTACGCCACCACCTCCAGAGCCTCGGCTGTTATAACGGCGGATTGCAAATACCCTGATATCGCCGCTCAATTCCTGAATTACAGTTATAGCAAAGATGGACACATTGCCATTAACTTCGGCGAAGAGGGAAAATCCTACACACTGGTTGACGGCAAGCCCACCTACACCGATGAGGTTATGAAGAATCCCAATGGCTTAAGCCTGGCCGTTGCTATGGCACATTGGGGCAGGGGCAATATGTCCGGCGCCTTTGTTCAGGATCCCAACTACATCATTCAGTATTATGCTACCGAGCAGCAGAAAAAAGCGCTGTCATTGTGGAACGACGAAAGCGACAGCCAAAAAACCCTCATTCCTCCCATAACCTTAACCCCTGAGGAAAGCAAGCGCTATGCCACTCTCAACAGTGAAATCAACACCTATATGACAGAGCAGCGCGCCCGCTTCTTTACTCTGGAAGGCGATATTTCCGCCGAATGGGATTCCTATGTACAGAACCTCAAGAACATGGGAATAGAAGAGATGATTTCCATTTACCAGGCAGCACTGGATCGTTATAACGCACGTTGATAAAGGCGGTTTCCACGCCTTAAGGAAGCTGCCCGGAAGGTCTGCCTGTACGCAGGCCTTCCGGGTATATCCCTCTTATTAGCCGCAAGCTTGACCGAAGGAGGAACAACGGTATATGGAAAACGTAAAAAGCGCCAAAGTCGGCATACTGGCCGCTTCTCCACTAACAAAGCAAGGTTCGCTCTGGCGAAGAATAGTAAAGAACAGGGAGCTCTATTTAATTATCCTGCCTGTAATCATTTATTACATCCTGTTTCATTATAAACCCATGTATGGGCTTATTATCGCCTTTCAGGATTTCAGTCCGCGAAAGGGTATTTCAGGCAGTAACTGGGTGGGATTTGAGAATTTCCTGACCTTTTTTAAAAGCATTTACTTCGGACGCATTATCTCCAACACTCTGACCATAAGCCTGTCCACACTTATTTTCGGATTTCCGGCTCCCATACTGCTGGCTCTTTTTATTAACGAGCTGCGGAGCAAGTTTTACTCCCGTTTTGTTCAAACCATCACCTATATGCCCCATTTTATTTCAATGGTCGTTATTTGCGCCATGATCCGGGAATTTGTAAAATCCGATGGCTTTATTACAGAGCTTATGGTGACCTTTTTCGGTTATGACGGCAAGGATATGCTTAGCAAGGCAAATGCCTTTGTTCCGATTTACGTTATCTCAAATATCTGGCAGGGCGTGGGCTGGGGCTCCATTGTTTATCTTGCGGCCTTAACAGCCATTGACCCCCAGCTCTATGAAGCGGCAAAGGTGGACGGCGCCAATACCCGCTGGCAGCAGACAATACATATCACTCTTCCCTGTCTGCTTCCCACCATCATCATTATGTTTATTATGCGCATGGGCCAGATGATGAGTATCGGGCATGAAAAGATTATTCTGCTTTACAATGAAGGCATTTACTCCACCGCCGATGTTATATCCACCTATGTCTACCGCATGGGGCTTGTTAACCGGCAGTATTCCTTCTCGGCAGCCGTGGGGCTGTTCAACTCCATAATCAATTTTACTCTGGTTATTCTTGCAAACCGTTTGAGCAGAAAATTCAGCGAAACGAGCTTATGGTAAGGGGGGGAATAAAATGGACAGACAAACCGTTAACAAGATTGTTCCTGTACGCAATAAAATAAAGCAAAGCCTCGGGGATCAAGTGTTCGACGTCTTCAACGTTATTGTTCTGGGCATACTGGTCATCGTTTGCATCTATCCCTTCTGGTATGTCATATGCGCCTCCTTCAGCAAATCCGCTCTGTTTATGTCCCATTCGGGCCTTCTTTTTAAACCCGTAGGCTTCAGCCTGGCAGCCTATGAAAAGGTTTTTGAGAACACTTCGCTCTGGGTAGGCTATGCCAATACCATTTTCTATGTTGTGGCAGGCACCAGCATCAATATTCTTATGACTGTTCTGGCCGCCTATTTTTTATCCCGGAAAAATGTGCCCGGAAAATCCATTATCATGGTATTCATTATGTTTACCATGTATTTCTCAGGAGGCATGATACCGGCATTTTTAAACATTCAGTCCCTGGGCTTGTACAATACGCGCCTTGCTCTGCTCCTGCCGGGAGCGGTCAGCACCTTTAACCTTATTATCATGCGCACCGCCATGATGGGGGTTGACGATTGTATGGAAGAGTCGGCGCGCTTGGACGGCGCATCCCACTTTAAAATTCTGTTTCAAATCATGCTTCCCCTTACCCGTGCCACTTTGGCTGTTCTCGTTCTTTACTATGGGGTTGACCACTGGAACTCATGGTTTAATGCAATGATTTATCTTGACGATAAATCACTTGAGCCTCTGCAGCTCATTCTCAGACAGATTCTCATTATAAACGATATGAGCGATATGAATATCGGAGAGGATCAGGAGCTTATTTCAGAGACCATCAAGCATGCCACCATTATTGTATCCACCGTCCCCATCCTACTTTTGTATCCGTTCCTGCAGAAGTACTTTACAAAGGGCATGATGGTTGGCGCACTAAAGGGCTAAAAGGCTTTCAGAGCAAACCCAATCCTCTCCCGGAAAAGTGCCGCGCTTAATCCCTGGCTTGGCTGCACAGCCCTATCAAATCGTCCACATGGGCTGTGGCCAGGCATTCCACCGTATCGGCGGCGCCATAGTATATTTTAACCTCGCCAGTTTCTTCCAGGATCATGCCGCCGGGGAAAATCACATCGTTGCGAAAACCGTCCCGTTCATAGCCGGTTTCAGGTGAAAGGAGGGGCAGCTTGGACATTCCCAGAACCCTTGAGGGCTCCTCCCGGTCAAGAAGCATGATACCCCCATAGTACCTCTTCTGCCACATCGCCTCCCAGCCGTTTTTACCTCTGGAACGGTCAATATCCACACCGTGAAAGGTGGTGAGCCAGCCTGCGCCAGTTAAAACGGGAGGAGCACCGGGTCCGATTTTATTATTGGCATAGGGCACATGCTCCACGGCAAGAACCAGCTCCGTATCGCCCCAGTAGCGCAGATCCGGAGATTTGGACAGCCATAGATCAAAGCGATCGTCTCCGCCCCTGCTGTATACGGGGAAGGGCCTTTCCAAACGGGTATACAAGCCTCCCGTTTTTTCGGGAAAGAGCACCATGTTTCGATTATCAGGAGCCGAAAGGCTTAAAATATCAAATCTTTCAAAATCCTCAGTCACCGCAATTCCGCCTCTTACCCCATGCCGGGTATCCACGGCAAAGCACATGTACACCCTGCCGTCCATAACGGTAAGCCTGGGATCGTAAGCGCGAAAAATCTCGTCGCTTTCCAGGGAGAAGCAGGGCTTGGGCGAAACGTCCCAGTGAAGCCCGTCATTGCTTACCGCCAGTCCCATATTGGTTCCCTTGAAGCCCTTACCTTTTTCGTAGCCATAATCGTTTCTGAAGACCATGACATACCGGCCTTCGTACTTGCACACGCCTGCGTTGAATATCAGAGAAGCCTCATAGGGAATATCCTTTGGGGAAAGAATGGGATTGGCGGGATGCCGGGTTATAACCGGGCTTGATTTTAAAAGGGGAGAAAGACTTTCGTTTGACATAAAGAACATCCTCTCATACAATCAGTTTAGGAACCGGCAAGTAAAGCTTTCAGTTTCCGGATCCGTTAAAACCGGCAAGTAAAGCTTTCGGTTTCCGAATCCGTTAAAAACCGTCAGGTAATACTTTCGGTTTCCGCATTCATTGTAGGCCAAAGGACTAAAAAAAGGCAGGCACAAACAGGACCATTAAACGCCTTGGATGGCCTGTTCGTGAGGGTGATTCCCAAAGGGGGCTGAAACGTCGTGTGTGAGACGAAAGAAGAACCCGGGAGGGGCTGTTCCAAGCCGCATCCCGGAAAGGGCTTTGACAGGACGCGCCGGCTCGTTTCACAGCAGCCGGACATAAAAATTCAAATCGGAGATATTCAGGTTAATGTCCTCAACGTTAATTATGAGCCTCCTGTTCCTATGCGCTATTTTCCTCTTCACTGCCACAGCAGCTGCGAGCTTCATTTTATTCCCTACGGCAGAGGCACGCTTACGGCCAATGGTCACACCTTCCCTATCGAGCCCGGAACCTTTTATTTGACAGGCCCCGGAGTCTACCACGAGCAGTTGTCCGACGCCCTTGACCCC
>JAEXPO010000080.1 GCA_023446675.1 Bacillota bacterium
GGATAGCGATGCGATCAATTTCCATAACAGCACCCCCCATTTTACAGACACCTTGCCCAAGCTCCAGGAATTTTTAACCCAACCGCCTGCAATAAGCCTCTACAACCCGCTCTGAGGTTCAAAAGCATGTGCTCATAAGCTCGTGGGGGCATGAATAGGGGATCCGCAGTAGTCGCATTCCCTGCTCTCTCCCTCACGGACGCTTTTGCTTGCCCCGCAGCTTCGGCAAACCACATTCACCGTTTTACCGTCTGAAGAAGCTGACGGAGAATCGAACTCATACTTAGAAGGACCCGCAATCTCAAAGCATCTTCGCTCTTTATCCAAAGACCCTTCGACAAAGTACTTTTCCAGCTCTTCCATAAGTTTAAAGGCTTTGTCCACAGGTAAATTCAATTCCTGTGCCACCTGCTCAACGGTATAGGTTCCTCCGGGCTGCATAAAGCTTGCACAGCTTCTAAATCGTTTCATTTTCTTTTTCAGACGAATCCCCAATAACAAAAAAACGGAACCGCAGATAATCAATGTCGAGGACATGACCTTCGCCCGTATTTTTAATTCATATTCAGTAGCTGCTATCATTTGGGGCAAAAGCACCAATAGAATAAATATCGGAACCAGAAAAAGAACAATCAGCATATTTGAATTATAGCGAAGCTGATTATCAAAGGCTTTATTAACGTGAGCAACTTGATCCGTCATACTTTTTTGCCTCCTTAAAAAATACTGTCCACTAAATCGATACCGGGCAATTGATTTAAAAATACCTTATAGGTTCAAAAAAGTTCCGCAATAGTCGCATTCCCTTTTCTCTCCAGCTTTAAGACTTTTTCGAGCTCCGCAATTTTTACATATTACAGTATGGAGAGAGGTCATTTTGGCTATGGCTTCGTCATTCTTAAAGGAAGTAGCTTCTTGTGCTTTTTTGCCTGTTGATGAATCATATCTGGGTAAAGATGCTTCACCTGAGGAAAGGCTGTCTACACGAAAAACTCTGTTCTGCTTATCCAACCTGCAGCTCTTAAACAGCTTGCCCTGGGTAATGCTTTGCATAAGCTTGAAAGCACGTTTTTCCGTTATACCAAGCTTTGAGGCTATTATATCCATGGTATAATCCACTCCAGGCTGCATAAATAACACACACCGGACAAACTTGCTGTTGCGTATTTGAATATGAATGCATGGTATGTTCCATAAGCACAAAGCAATTGCAGAAATGCTCATATACCCCTCAGCCCCTCCTGCAAGCAGCACCAAAAGGTAAACCAAAACAAACAGACTCGAAACGGTAATGATAAAGCCAGAGACAACCGAGCTTACATTGTAGGCATGCCGATTAACTTGAGGATCCGAAAAATTCATTGCATCTCTCCTCCAATAGGTTAGCTTTTATCATCCGCACATACTTCCGGCGCGTGTCTCTTTTTTACCTTCAATACTTCCTGAACAAGCTCTTCAACCCTTTGGAGGCTCGCTTCTTTTTCAATGTCAGGAACCGCTCCAAGCTCAGAAATACAATTTTCAAGCATAGCAAGCACCTCTTCATGCCGAGGAGATAACCACAGGTCCTCAAATTCCCTGTAAAGTGCCTGAAGTGCTAAAGCATAGGGCGTTGAATCCCGGCTTTGCTGCATATCCTTCAATCGTGTTTTTAAAACATCCAGACGCCTGGACATATCCGCAGCGTGATCATAGCTTTTAGTTATCCTGTGGGCAAAAAGAAAAATCATCAGATAAAGAAGAGCCGCCAAAGCAATAGCACCTGTATGTATGATCAAAAGCCCTTTGAGGGATATTTCTATAATTTCGCAAACGATAAGCAAAGCAACTGTGAATATGACATACAAGACTGACACGGTATAGGCACCGGCCCTCAGGAACAGGCCGTTTCCCTTAACTGCCCTGTTTTCAGTTTCAGTATAAATCCTGACGGCCAGAAATTCCGAAAACAGGATAAAGGCAAGATTAAGCCAGCCTCCCAAAGCGTGACGGGCGGACAGTACAAATAATAAAAAAGTAAAAACCATAACAATATAACCCGCTATGGTACCGGCAAAAATTCTTTTCTTCTTCTCCATGGGCTGGCTCCTCCCTATGACAGCTTCTCCCCGCATTCGGGACAGAATTTGGCCGAACCGGTAACCCCTGCCTTGCATTTCGGACACACACCAAACTGATACCCGCATTCAGGACAGAACTTACTTTTTCGGATGAGGTGAACACCACAGGACGGGCAGGATGTCCCTTGAGGATTTTCCATTTCCTTCTTTAGGGGAACGGTATGAAAATCATACCCGCAGCTTCCGCAGAAGCGCTGTTTTTCTTCCGCAGCTTTATTGCATTTGGGACAGGTTTTGACAGATTCCTTTTCCAGCTCGATATATTTTGTTACGCCGGATAACTTACTTCCTATAGCCGTACCCATCCCCAAATTTATGCCCAAGCCCATCAAATCCACGCCTGATCCTGAATTGCCCCCGATGTTTTTAAGCGTGTCGAAGGATTTCTCCTGTTGGTAGCTATAGCCGATAATATCCATTTCGGCTTTTTTGGCAAGCGCCGCCTTAAGCCTGACAACGGCCGGATCCTCTTCGGGTACGTTTATGTCATTAACATTGAACTGCACAAGCTCAATTCCGTATTCCATAAGAACGGGTCCCAGGCTGTCTTTCATATACTTGGAGATCTCATCCAGATAGGCGTTGATTTCAACAACGCTTATTTGATTATGTACAAGATAGGTTGAAATGTGATCCTTTACTTTTGTCAGATAAAGGCCTCTGAAAAACTGGTTCAAACTCGTTTTGTCACAAAGGACCATATTGCCGACCAGCTTTGAAAGAAATTTAACAGAATCGGCAACGCGTATGCCAAACTGTCCGAAGGATCGTACAGGTACCAGTATACCGTATTTGGGATCCTGAAGCTGTACGGGAGAAGCGGTTCCCCATTTAATATCCATAGAGAAAATTTTGTTAATAAACCAGATTTCCGCCGCAAAAGGCGAGCGTCCCCCAAAGGGAAGATTAACAACCCTTTGCAGCAAAGGGATATTCTCTGTATTTAGAGTATATCTGCCGCTTTCAAACACATCATAGAGCTTTCCGCTTTTTACAAAGACGGCTTCCTGGCTTTCTCCCACAATAAGCTGACTTCCCAGAGGAATTTGCTCACTGGGGTATTTCCAGGCAAAAACCTCTGAAGAACAGTTATACTTTATGACATTAAAGAGTGCCAAAATTTTTCCCCCTTATAAGTTAATGCTCAAGGGCATCTATTTTATCCCTCTATTGGTTTCATCCGTACTTAGTGCTTGTGCTTAAAAGCAACGGGTGGCGCACATGGCATAAAACGGAAATTCATACGTTTATTATACGACCACAAAGCGTTCGGAGCAACACTCTGATTTTTAACTTTATGGAACCAAAACTTGGGGGTATCGCCCCCTCACTTTTAGCCGGATTTGCTTACACAAATGGCTATCAAAAAAAGCCTCCCGGCTCAAAGGCACAGGAGGCTTTTTTTCATGCAAAGGTCTATTTACCCAACAAATTTTCCGCCGCGGCTTTCCAGATAATCATCATAAGTGGTGAGCTTATCGATTATGCCATCGTCCGTAATTTCAATAATACGGTTGGCTATGGTCTGGATAAACTGATGGTCGTGAGAAGAAAACAGCACATTTCCCTTAAAGTCGATGAGGCCGTTATTTACCGCCGTAATGGATTCCAGATCAAGATGGTTTGTGGGCTGATCCAGCACCAGCACATTGGCACCGTACATCATCATGCGGGACAGCATGCACCGGACCTTCTCTCCTCCGGAGAGAACATGCACGGGCTTGAAAACATCGTCCCCGGAAAACAGCATTCTGCCCAGAAAGCCTCTGAGATAGGTTTCCGTATTATCCCTCGAAAACTGCTCCAGCCATTGAATGATGTTTAGCTTGCACGCGTTGAAAAAGGCGGTATTGTCCTTGGGAAAATAGGACTGGGAGGTGCTGACACCCCATTTGTAATAGCCCTCATCCGGCTCAAGCTCACCCATAAGGATTTTAAAGAGGGTGGATTGGGCGATTTCATTTTCACCTACAAAGGCAATCTTGTCTCCCTTGGCCATACGAAAGGTTACATTATTCAGAACCTTAACCCCGTCAACGGTTTTGGAAATGCCCTCAACCGTGAGAATATCCTTTCCTGCTTCCCTGTCCATCTGAAAGCCGACATAGGGATAACGCCGGGAGGATGCGGGAAGCTCGTCAAGGGTAAGCTTTTCCAAAAGCTTTTTCCTTGACGTCGCCTGCCTGGATTTGGATTTATTGGCGGAAAACCGAGCAATAAAGGCCTGCAAATCCTTAGCCTTATCCTCGTTTTTCTTGTTCTGCTCCTTAATCATCCGTTGAATAAGCTGGCTTGCCTCATACCAGAATTCGTAGTTGCCCACATAGACCTTAACCTGGCCGAAATCGATATCCACAATGTGGGTGCAAACCGTATTCAAAAAGTGCCTGTCATGGGATACCACGATAACAGTTCCAGAATAGTCCAGAAGCAAATCTTCAAGCCAGTTGATGGACTGTATGTCAAGGTGGTTGGTAGGCTCGTCCAGAAGAAGAATGTCCGGATGTCCGAATATGGCCTGAGCCAAAAGCACCTTTACCTTGTCATTACCGGTAAGGGTATCCATTTGAGAATAGAGTATATCATTATCAAGGCCCAGCCCCTGGATGATTTTAGAGGCTTCGGTTTCTGCCTCCCACCCGTTGAGCTCGGCGAATTCACCCTCCAGCTCCGAGGCCAGTATGCCGTCTTCATCCGAAAAATCCGGCTTGGCATAAAGCTCATCCTTCTGCTTCATGATTTCATATAAGCGTATATTGCCCATGATAATGGTATCCAGCACCGTATAGGCATCATAGGCAAAATGATCCTGCTTGAGCACGGACATGCGTACGGTTTTGGGAATGGATACATCACCTGTCGACGGATCCAGCTCACCCGAGAGAATTTTCAAAAAGGTGGATTTGCCGGCACCGTTGGCGCCGATAATGCCGTAACAGTTTCCGGGGGTGAACTTTATATTGACATTTGAAAAAAGATTGGTTCCGCTGAAATTCAGGCTTAAGTTTGTAACAGTAATCACTTTTCCTCCAAAAAAACCTATAATGATTCAATGCCTTTTACTATATCATAAAACGGCAAAAAAAAGATAGCCCGTATCTTGACAAAGTCGATCGACAGGAATACGCTGAATATGTATTTAGTTAGTTAACTAACTAAATACATAGAAAAACCATTATAAGGCAGGTGTTTCATTGTGCTTTCAAAAAGAATGGGCCTTCCGCCGGAGGAGATCCCTTTTTTTATGCTTCTCCATGAGCTTTCCAAGCTCTTTCACGACCATATGCGCCGGGAAGGAGAAAAAATCGGCCTTCAAAGCGGTTACCATCACATACTCTTCCATCTTGTCCGGGAGGACGGCAAGGCCCAGCTGGATCTAACAAAGCGAACCCACTTGACAGCTCCCACCATAAGCGTAGCTCTTCAGAAAATGGAGCTGGAGGGTCTTGTGACCAGAGCCTCGGACAGCGACGATTTAAGACAAACCCGAGTCTATATTACCCAAAAGGGTCGGCAGCTCCATAAAGTCATGACCGATAAATTTTCTCAGGCGGAGGAGGCCTTTATAAAAAATATTCCCTCTGAGGAAATGCTGCTCGCCCGAAAGATCCTTCTCAAAATAAGAAACACCTTGTTGACGGAGGTCGATGATGACTGCAAAAAAGAAGCTGATTGACTACTTAAGGCCCTACTGGCTTTTTGCCGTACTATCTCCCTTGTTTATGGCGGCTGAGGTTATTGTGGATCTTTTCCAGCCCAAGCTTATGTCCCAAATCGTTGATAACGGCGTTTTTATGAATGACGGCGGCTATATTTTAAAAACACTTCTCCATATGCTCTTACTGGCTGTCATTGGAGGCATAACCGGAGTGGGTGCCGCAGGCTTTGCCAGCGCGGCCGCTCAGAGCTTCGGCAATGATCTTAGAAAGGATGCCTTTGCAAGGGTTATGAGCCTTTCCCTTCAGCAAACAGATTCCTTTACCACAGGCTCACTGGTAACCAGGCTGACCAATGACATCACCGCGGTTCAGGAGCTGGTGGCCATGTCCCTGCGCATGTTTATCCGGTCCCCCCTCATGTTCGCCGGAGGCATTGTGATGGCGGTTTCCTTAAATATACGCTTCGGCCTGGTTCTGATACTTGCGCTTCCTATTCAGATCCTGGTCCTCTGGCTGGTGCTTTCAAAGGCTTCCCCTCTTTTTTCAGTGGTGCAAGCAAAGCTTGACAAGGTAAACTCCGTGGTTCAGGAGAACATACTGGGGGCCAGAATGGTTAAGGCTTATGTCCGCGAGGATTATGAGCTAAACCGGTTTGACCGGGCCAACACAGACCTGATGCAAAATACCTTGAAGGTTCAGAAGCTCATGGCTCTGCTCCATCCCTTTATAATGATTGTCATGAACCTGTCGGTGGTGGCCATTCTTTACATTGGCGGCCTTCAGGTGGAGGCACGGACCATGCAGGTAGGCCAAATCATGGCAGCGGTAACCTATGTCACCCAAATCCTCATGTCCATTATGATGGTCAGCATGATGTTCCAGTCCATTTCCCGTGCCAGGGCTTCGGCAGCCCGTATAAGGGAAATTCTTTATACGGAGCCGGCTATCCAGGGAGGCAGTCAAAAGCTTGAAGAGCCAAAGGGACAAGTGGTTTTCAAGGATGTGAGCTTTCATTATCCCGGTGCGGCGGGAAGGCCGGTTCTGACAGGTGTCGATCTGGGAATCCGCCCCGGAGAAACTCTGGCGATACTAGGTGCCACAGGCTCGGGCAAAACCTCTCTTATAAATCTCATCCCAAGGTTTTATGACACCACAGGCGGCACGGTCCTTCTGGACGGAAGGGATGTAAGGGAATACGAGCTGGAATCCCTTCGCGGGACAATCGGCTGCGTTCTCCAGAAAAGCGAGCTGTTTTCGGGAACCATCCGGGACAACATCCGCTGGGGCAAGGAAGATGCCGGTGACGGTGAGGTTGAAGCCGCGGCCCGCACTGCTCAGGCCCATGATTACATACAGAGCTTTTCTCAGGGCTATGACACCGTTATCGGCGAAAAGGGAACCTCCCTGTCCGGCGGCCAAAAGCAGCGCCTTGCCATTGCCAGGGCGATTCTAAAAAAGCCGGCGGTGCTTATTTTCGACGACAGCACCTCCGCTCTGGATTTAGGAACGGAGGCCCGGCTGCAAAAAGCACTGAGGGAGCACCTTAAAGACACCACTGTCATCATGATCGCCCAAAGAGTTGCCAGTGTTATGAACGCCGACCGTATTGCCGTTTTGGATAACGGCAGCCTGTGCGCCTGCGGAACCCACGATGAGCTTATGGCAACCAGTGCGGTATACAGGGACATTTACAGCTCCCAGATAAAGAAGGAGGTATAAAACATGGCTGCACCCCCTCTCCCCTCCGGCCCTATGGCAGGGCCAATGCGAAGAGGCCCCATGGGCCCTGTTATGCACAGAGAAAAGCCCAAAAACGCGGGCAAAACCCTTAAGCGCCTTGTAGCCTACATCGGCTCCAACCGGTTTCTTATGTTCTCCCTGTTTTTCATTATGCTCATAATCACCCTGCTTTCCCTGGCAGGACCGGCCATTCAAGCCGAGGCCATTAATACCCTGAGCCTGACGGACAGCAATCCTTCAGTCAATCTAAACCGCCTTGTGGGATTATTGGCTTTGCTTATAGCGGTATACGCGGTTTCCTCTATGCTTACCTATCTTCAGGGGCTTTTCTCTGCGCGTCTTTCGCAGGCAACCGTTAAACATTTGCGCTCCGATTTGTTTGAGAAAATTGAGCATCTGCCCATAAAGTACACCGACACCCACAAGCATGGGGATTTGATGAGCCGAATGACAAACGATGTTGAAAACATTTCCAATACTGTTTCTCAATCCCTGGCTTCTCTTTTCTCCAGCGTACTTACGGTGGTGGGAACGGTAGCCATTATGCTGCATTACAGTCCGCTGCTCACCTTAATCAGCTTTATAACCGTGCCCTTGAGCCTTTTGGCCTCAACGAGGCTGGCCAAAGCCCTCCGTAAATATTTTGTCACACAGCAGACCCTTCTTGGCCGGCTCAACGGTCAAATTGAAGAAATGGTGACAGGCTATAAAACGGTTGTCGCCTTCGGAAAGGAGAAAAAAGCCGTAAGAGAGTTTTCCGCCATTAGCAGCGAACTGCGAAGCTGCGGGATAAGAGCCCAGATTTTTGGAGGCATGATGGGCCCCATCATGAATGTCATTGCCAATTTGGGTTATCTGCTCATTGCCGGCTGCGGAGGCTGGCTTGCTCTTCAGGGAGCCATTACCATAGGCGTCATTCAGGCTTTC
>JAEXPO010000537.1 GCA_023446675.1 Bacillota bacterium
AAAACTCGACTACCCTGCACCAGGCGTTGGAACCGCTGAAGGTGGGTGATCCGTACCAGACAAAAGGCGCAAAGCGTATATGCTGACGGATGCGTTCCCTGTTGCGTTCAATATTTTCCGGCTCAATGCCCGGAAGCCAGCCGCCGTATGCCGCCCAAACGCACTGACTGACAAAATTAGTGCAGTCACTTCCGTTCCTGTCGTAAAAAAACAATCTCATTTTTTCCGGTACCAGGGCGTAAAGGGCATAGAGCCGGGCATACATCACTCCATTAGCGGCATCATAAGGAAAAGTCATGGGAGGTTCTCCTTTATCCCGTCCGAACTCTTCCTTACATTATATGGCGGATGTTTCATTCCATTCCCCTGTTGCTAACCTTTCCTTTTCCCTTCATAATACCGTCAGAATAAACCATCGTTTTGGAAAAGGCAACCAATAAACTAAAACATTTTAATTCTTTGACAGTGCTGACGTATGGCTTCCATAAAATCTGCAAAAATATAACGGAAGGGAAAAGACTTTTTATACTTTGGGGTACTATTATATAATGTTCTTAAGGATCGGGAAAAATAATACTTACAGGATTGGAAAGGTAAGTAAAAGAACCGGGACTTGGCATAATTATCCGAAACGGAGATGTAAATAACGATGATGAATCGGCTGAAACAGTTTTTTTATGGTAGATATGGAATCGATCCCTACTCCCTTTTTCTCATGTTTGCAAGCTTAATCTTTGTTCAGCTTCCCTATGTTTGGCCCGTGAGCCTTGGACTCTTTGTGTATGCCGTTTACAGGGCAATGTCCAAAAATTCAGCCAAGCGCGGTGCGGAAGCCCGGATGTTCAATGCCCAGGTTTATAAAATCTATCGAGTGTTTTACAAGGCCTTTGCAAAGGTAAGGGGGCTTTGGTCAGTCAGCTCCAAGCGCCTTAAGGAACGAAAAACCTCTGCCTTTGTCAAATGCCCTCAATGCAAAAAATACCTGCGGCTGCCCCGGAAAAAGGGTCTTTTGGAAGTAACCTGTCCGGTTTGCCGCAAGCATTTTACAAAGAAAACCTGATTGGCTGTATCCAAAACAACTGGAATCAGAATTCCCTTTTTTCGTAAAAACGGATGGAAATAAAGCAGGAGATGATTAGGATGAGCGCACCTGTTGCTGCGCATCCTAAAAACCAGAGGGCAAGGTTTGCCGTAATTAATTGGAATAATGCGTCGGTACTTGCATTGAGGCTGCTTCCATCCTTTAAAAGCAAGCCGGAGGCAATGAAACCTGCACTTATAAGGAGGATGGGCAGCATTGCGGGAATTTTCCCCTTGCTATAGCCCATCTTGAAGTAAATCGGAAGCTGAACTGAAGCAAAGAAGGCGAATACAACAAAACTTACAGAGATTGAAAACAGAAATTCGTTCCATTCCACCTCTTTATTCAATGCAATACCGATGAGACTAGTGACGAAAGCCAGCAGCGAAACACCAAAAAAACTTGCCACAGCCAGCAAATAACGACCCTGTACGATGTTCCTTCTTTTAAGCGAAAGGCTGGCATAGAGGGTATCCAGGCTGTTTTGCTCTCCCACGGCAAAGGGGTAGCTCAAAATCAGCATGACATACATGGCATACATATAAATAGAGCTTGAGACATTGTTGAGACTTATAAAAAGGCCGAAGACAAATAAAAGCAGGATGGATTTCATGTACGGCTTTACCGTAAATAAATCCAAATGAACAACAGCTTTCAGCTTGGTCATAGGGACACTCCTCCTTTATTCATATGAACAATAATTTCATCCAGATTAGCCGGATCTGTTACCAGTCTTCCTGGAAGACGGCTTTTCAGCGAAGCGGGGGCAAGGGCTTCAAAGCCGGTGCCATACTCTCTGTAGCCATATACCTTTGCTTTAAGCTCCTGAGGCATTTCACCCTTTCCTCCCTTTACAAGGAGATAATTTTCCAGGAGATCCTCCTTGGTTCCGGTATAAACAATGCGGCCTTCCTTGATAAAGGTGATATAGTCCGCTATTTTTTCCAAATCCGAGGTAATATGGGTTGAAAAAAGAACACCTCTTCCCTCTTCTGTCATGTATTCGGTAAGAATATCAATAAACTCGTCTCGTGCAACAGGATCCAGCCCGCTGGTGGGTTCATCCAGAATAAGCAGTCTGGCGTCATGAGAAAGGGCTACGGCAATCATCAGCTTCATTCCCATTCCTCTGGAAAGCTCTTTTA
Source organism: Bacillota bacterium (assembly GCA_023446675.1). Taxonomy (GTDB): domain Bacteria; phylum Bacillota; class Clostridia; order DSM-8532; family DSM-8532; genus DTU059. Next base: position 2,227 of record JAEXPO010000537.1, read on the forward strand.
CTTTCTTTTTTGGCGAAAGGCTGAACTCATCAATAAGGCGTTTATAACGTCCGTCATCCCAGTTCCGGTAAAAGGGACGAATAACTCCGGCTACCTCCTGAACGGTCCAATCCTTCACATAATAAGGATTATCCATAACCACACCGATTTTTTCCTTAACCTCACCCTTTAAAGGCACCGCATTATTTCCCAGAACCCGGATGCTTCCCTGCTCCATGGTCAGCATACCTAAAATCAGCTTAATGGTAGAGGTTTTACCTGCCCCGTTAGGTCCCACAAAGCCCATGATAAATCCCTCGGGCACCTTAAAGCTGACGTTTTCCAGCTTGAAGGCTCCCAGCCTTTTTGTTACATTTTCAATTTCCAGTAAATTTGCAGCATTTTGTTTCATTGACTTTAAACCTCCTTCATGAATACTTCCAACATCATAATCAGCTCTTCCTTGCTTAAGCCGGCTCTTTTGGCAGATTCAACAGCCTTTGTCAGGCTTTCCTCCACATCCCTTAAGAGCTGTTCCTTGACAAGCTCGCTGTTTTGAGGCTGAACATAGCAGCCCTTTCCCTGCACATTAACGACAAACCCCTCCGCCTCCAGCTCGTTGTAGGCGCGCATGGTGGTTATAACGCTTATTTTCAAATCATGTGCCAGCTGTCGGATCGAGGGAAGCATTTCACCCTCCTTGAGCTCTCCTGCCAATATGGCGGATTTGACCTGCTCCTTTATTTGCTCGTAAATAGGCAAACCGGATTGATTGGATAAAACAACTCTCAATAGCGGCTCCCTCCCTCTTTTAGCCTTTTTAATGCTCTTGTTTGTTGGCAATACGCTACAATTTAAGCGCCAACTGTTAATGTCTAATATAAACAGTATTAACTGTAGTAACAGTATAAACTCTCTATACCTTTAAGTCAATACTGCTGTTCATTTTTGTTTTGAGCTAAGCTTGCAGTTTACCTTACCGTTCCGACTTGTTCTTGCATAAATAATCCCTCATGAAAATATTCTTTAGAGATGAG
>JAEXPO010000153.1 GCA_023446675.1 Bacillota bacterium
TTGAGACGGGACCGGAAACCGCCGAAGTCCTTAAAGGCTTTCTGGATTCTCTTCATTCAAAGGGCGTGGCGGTAAATCTGGATCCTGCCAATTTCGTCATGGTTACCGGCGACGATCCGGTTAAGGCCGTATACACCTTAAAGGACTATATCGTCCACACCCATGCCAAGGACGGTGTCCGTCTGTTCTACAAGGACCCGGAGGTGGTTTACAGAGTTATTGAAGAGGAAATACAGACCGGCCACTCCTTTAAGGAGGTTCCCCTGGGACAGGGCAAGGTGGATTTTCCAGCTTACTTAAAAGCCCTTGAGGCTATTGGCTATAACGGCTTTTTAACCATTGAAAGGGAAGTGGGCGACAATCCGGAGGCCGACATAGCCCTTGCTGTGGAATTTCTTAAATCCCATATGGGCTGAGGCAGTTTATAAGACATTTATTAAGGCCGGTATTCCAGCGGTTTTACGCACTTTATTACAAGGCCGGTATTCGATATGAAATAAGGCAGTTCCCGCATGAGGAAGGCCACAAGGGAGGAAACAGGCTATGAACGACAGCACGGAAAGAAAACTTAAAGTGGGTGTTATTGGCACCGGAAGCATTTCCAATGAACATATCCGCGCGTATCAGAAGAATCCCAGGGTAGAGCTTTACGCCCTGTGCGATATTAATAAGGAACGTCTGGATGCCATGGCAGGCCAGTACGGAGTCACCCGAACCTTTACCGATATGAATGAGCTTTTGGCTCTTAAGGAGCTGGACGCGGTGAGTGTGTGCACCTGGAACAGCGCCCATGCCCCCTGCGCCATTGCCGCACTTAATGCAGGCAAGCATGTGCTTTGCGAAAAGCCCATGTCCGTAAGCGCCCAGGCAGCCATTGAGATGAAAAAAGCGGCGGAAAAAAACGGCAAGCTTCTCATGATTGGCTTCGTACGGCGTTTTGGCAACGACTGTGCCATTTTGCAGGATTTTATCGGTGAAGACTTCTTCGGAGAGCTTTATTACACCAAGGCAACCTATTTAAGGCGAAACGGCAACCCCGGCGGCTGGTTCGGCGACAAATCCCGGTCCGGCGGCGGGCCTCTGGTGGATCTGGGGGTTCATGTTATTGATCTTGTCCGCTATCTTTTAGGCAACCCCAAGCCCGTTTCCGTATACGGCGCCACCTTCCAGAAGCTTTTTGACCGTAAGCACCTTAAAACCGCCAAGGGCTACGTTTCAGCCGACAATACGGGGATGGATATTTGTGACGTAGAGGATTTGGCAACGGCCATCATCCGCTTTGACAACGGCGCCGTTCTCCATATGGAGGCCAGCTTCAGCCTGAATCTTAAGCAGGATCAGGGCCGTATTGAATTATTCGGCACCAAGGGCGGCGCCTCCCTCTCCCCAGAGCTTGAAATTTACAGTGAAACGGCGGGCTACATGACCGATGTCACCTTAAAGGCCAAGACAGCCCTTGAATTCTCGGGCCTCTTTGCCAACGAAATAGACCATTTTGTTTCCTGTGTTCTGGACAATATCCCCTGCAAATCCCCCGCCGAGGATGGGGTGGCTATCATGCGCATTTTAGATGCCATATACCAATCGGCAGCCACAGGCCATGAGGTTATCCTCTAAGCTCTAAATGTCCAACAATATAACGAAGGGCCGGTTCCTATGAAACCGGAAGGTAATATACAAATGGAAGGAATTAAAGTTGCCGTCAGCTCCTACAGCTTTTCAAGCCTTGTAAGCAAAGGGCTTTATAATCCCCTGACCCTCATTGAAAAAGCAAAGGAAATGGGCTTTGACGCCATCGAATATGCGGAGCTTAAGCCACATGACGGATCCAATATCTTAGCCTATGCCGAAAAGCTTCGCAAGGAAGCGGAACGGGTGGGGCTTCCCATCTCCAATTTTTGCTTTGGCGCGGATTTTCTCAACGGATCCGACGGGAATACGGAAGCGGAAATTACCCGGGTAAAAGCCATGATTGACGCGGCGGAGGCCATGGGGGTAAAAAGCGTGCGCCATGATGCCACCCAGGGTTCAAAAAGATTTCGCACCTTTGAGCTTGCTCTTCCCGTTCTTGCACAGGCTTGCCGCGAGGTAACCCAATATGCGGCAGAAAAGGGCATTCGCACCATGGTTGAAAATCACGGCTTTTACTGCCAGGACAGCCTCCGGGTTGAAAAGCTGGTAGGAGCCATAAATCACCCCAACTTCGGACTCTTAGTGGATATGGGCAATTTCCTTTGCGCCGATGAGGATCCTCACCAGGCTGTGAGCCGGGTGGCGCCTCTGGCCTATTATGCCCATGCCAAGGATTTTCATGTCAAATCCGCCGCAGGCCCGAATCCCGGCCGGGGCTTCTTTAAAACCCGGGGAGGAACCTACCTGAGAGGCGCTATTGTCGGACATGGCGCAGTACCTGTAAAGGCCTGCCTGTCCGCACTTAAGCAATCCGGCTTTACAGGCTATGTCTCTCTTGAATTTGAAGGCATTGAGGAAGCAGAAATGGCTATTTCCATTGGCGCTGAGAATATCCGCCGCTATCTTGGGGAGCTGGATCAGGGCTGAGACTGCCATTTTTAAGCCCCTCATTCCAGCCCTTTTTTATAACGAATAAAGCATAGCCGGCCTTTCGGGCCGGCTGTTTTATTGATAGCCCTTTGCGTAGCAAATCTGGCTGAAAGAGAGGGGGCTCGATGCCCCCAGCTTTTTATTGTTTATTGGAAAATCCGAAGGTTACGTCCCGCTCCCGTGGTCTCCCGTTTTCCGTCCCGCCAGACTACCCTTCCATTGATAACGGAAAGAGAAAGGCCCTCCGAAAGCCGGGCCGGTTCCGTAAAGGTGGCTTTGTCCCGAAAGCGCTTGGGATCAAACATAATAACGTCGGCGTAAGCTCCCTTATAAAGAACGCCCCGGTCCTTCAGCTTCATGCGCTTGGCGGGAAGGGCCGTCATTTTATGTATGGCCTCCCCCAAGGACAGGACGCCCCTCTCATTGACATATTCCCGTATTATTTTTGGAAAAGCGCCGTACATCCGGGGATGGGGGGTATCCGTATCCGCGTAGATGGCGTCTGAAATGATGATGGAATAGGGCAGACGGGCAACGGCGTCAATATCGTCCTGGCACATGCTGAAATTAATGATAGCCGTTTTCCCTTCCTCGTCATGCATAAGATAGGCTGCGCAGGCCTCCGCGTCCGGAAAGCCAAAGCGGCGGGAGGCTTCCGCTACGGTAAGCCCCAGGAATTTTCTGTTTCTTTCCCTGTAAACGCTGCTTATAAGAATACGATCCCAGCCAAGGGTTACGCCATAATTATCCCAGTCGGTGTAGCTGCGCCGGCTGGCCCGGCGGAAAGCTTCAACCCCCTCCGGAGTTCCAAGCCTCTTAAGCGCGGCGGTAAGGCTTCCTGCCAGAAAGGCCGGTGGAAGCATGGTGGTCAGGGCTGTGGAGCCTCCTTCATAGGGATAGAAGTCGCAGGTAACGTCCCGCCCCTCACCCCTGGCCTTTTCAATAAGGTTTATCGCCTCGTGGATGGATCTGCGCCAGTTGTGAACGCCGCAGGCCTTAAAATGACTGATTTCCACAGGGCAGCCCGCTCCGGCTCCAATAGACAGAATTTCACCCACACTGGAAACAAGGGAATCGCCTTCTCCCCGGATATGGGAGGCAACCACCCTGTTCCTCCGGCCTGCGGGCCTCAGCATTCCCACATACTCCCCCACTGTTCCGTAGCATTCCGGCAGGTACATGATACCTGTGGAAACGCCCGCCGCTCCCGCCTCAAGGGCTTCCGCCACAAGCCTTTCGGCCGTCTTTATCTCATCCGGAGCAAAGGCGGTGTCGGAAAAGCCCTTAACGGTTATTCTCACGGAGCCCGTACCTATCATGGAGGCTGCATTGAAGGGCAGGGAAGCCCTGTCCAGCCTGTCCAGGTAATTGGAAAAAGCGGAAAGAGCCAGCTCTCTTGTTCCGGAGCCCAGAACCGGCTCCATAAAAGCATACATTTCCTTTGCACTGTCGGCGTCCTTCGGAGATGGGGTCAGGGACATCCCACAATTCCCCGCCACTACGGTGGTAATGCCCTGGGCCAGCTCCGCAAGCCCAAAGCCGCCTTTTAAAAGGAACTTGGCGTCGCAATGCCTGTGAATGTCTACAAAGCCGGGGCAGACCACCTTTCCCCCTGCGTCAATGATTTCATCCGCCTCTCCGTCTATTTTTCCAATCTCCTGAATACGATCGTCAGCGATAAAAAGATCGGCCGGAAAACCTTCTCCCCCCAGTCC
>JAEXPO010000196.1 GCA_023446675.1 Bacillota bacterium
AACCGGAGGCGGATGCCTTTTCGCTTAACAGGCGTTTTCCAAGGTAAGCCATATCGGGGGAAGAGATGATTTGGCCGTCGGATTGAAGAATGAAAACCTTACGGCCGTCCTCGGCGCTGCCCCTGTAAATATCGGAAAACAGATCCTCGCTGAATATCAGGTAGGCATAACCGATGGGGGCCAGGGAATAGCCGGCCTGTATGTCCTTTAAGGTAACCGAAACCCCATAGCCCCATTTGGGGGACTTGTTCTCCGCCGTAAAATCGGAGGTTCCTATATAATAGGGGCTGCCGCCTTTTTCCCGGGTTCTGTCCATCCAATCCGTATTCTTAAGGATTTGCTCATGATAAATGTCACCGTTATTGTTTTTTATATTAAAAAGCCTGTTTCCCGCCGTCAGAATATCCACCGAAAGGAGCAGGGGCGTGTCGCTGTAAAGGGCTGCCAGCTCCTTTAAGCTGCTGGCGGCTTCAAAGGCATTGGCGTCATTAATGCCCTTATTAAGCACAATAACACTTTCCTGAACGGTTTTGCTTGAAAATAGGCTTTGAACATACCTGTTTATAAAGGACATTTTAGACTGAAGGTTAACTGAGGCCTGCTGTAAATAGTTAAACTTGGCGGCAATGATTTTTTCAGTCATAATGCCGTAGGAAATATAAAAGATAAGGAGGGAAAGGATCAAAATGGGGATAACGGTAATAAGCAGGTAGGATTTAAGAAGCTGTGTGCGAATGGTTTTCCTCAAGGGTAAGCCCCTCCTTTTCGTCGGTGTGATTAAAAGGGCAGGAAAGGATTTGCAGGGTTTAAGGACGTGTTCGATTCTCAATATAGCATTGGGCCCTGGCCGTGTCAAACCCGTGAAAAGCCTTTTCAAAGGATGTATCAAAAAATAACGGATTAAATCAAAATAAGAAATTGTATAACCCTCTCGATTTTTATATCCTTTTATACGTGATTCCTGTGCAATACCTCCCGGAGAACCGGGAAAGAGAGGGTGACCCATGAAAAACATCTCAGTTGTCAACTCCGGCTCAAGCCTTGCCAGCCGTTTGGCCAGGCACAAGATTCTCCTTTTTATGTTCCTGCCGGGATTTCTTCTTATTCTGCTGTTCAGCTACGGCCCCATGTACGGCATCCAAATCGCCTTTAAGGACTACAGCCTGGGGCTGGGCGTGTGGGGCAGCGATTGGGTGGGAATGAAGCACTTCCAGAGGCTCTTTACGGATGCCAAATCCCTCAGCGTTATTTGGAATACCATTGCCATAAGCCTTTTAAAGCTGGGCTTCGGATTTCCCGCCCCCATTCTCCTTGCCCTTATTCTTAATGAGGCGGATAACCGGATATTTAAAAAGACAGCCCAAACGGTGAGCTATCTGCCTCATTTTTTGTCATGGATTATTGTGGCCAACCTTTTTACCAACCTGCTGTCGCCGGGCTCGGGAGTAGTCAATCACCTGATAAAGCTCCTGGGCGGACAGCCGGTTTATTTTCTGACCGATCCGGCAATGTTCCGTGCCACGCTGGTTTTCTCTTCCGTCTGGAAGGAGGTAGGGTGGGGCACGGTGGTGTATATGGCTGTTATCGCCTCCATTGACGTATCCATGTATGAGGCAGCCATAGCCGACGGGGCCAACCGGCTGCAGCGCATGATCCACCTGACGCTTCCCTCCCTTATTCCCACGGCCTCCATTCTTCTTATTTTAAGCGTGGGGGGTATTATGAACGCGGGCTTTGATCAGGTGTTTAATATGTACAATCCCCTTGTGCTGGAGTCAACGGATATTATTGACACCTATGTGTACCGTGTGGGCCTTGTAAACTTCAGCTACAGCTTTTCAGCTGCGGTAGGCCTGTTTAAGTCACTTGTGGGACTCATTATGGTTCTCATTGTCAACAGTGTGACAGGTAGGCTTTCGGGAAAAGAAAACGGATTGTGGTAAAGCCCTGAAAGGAAGGTTATAAAATGTCGCAAATTACGTCCAAGCTTCGTTCTTCAAGTATGAGTGACAGGTTTTTGTCGGTGTTCTGCTATGTATTTTTAACCCTGGTCATTGTGATTACGCTGTATCCCTTTTGGGAGCAGCTGGTTATTTCAATCAGTCCAAGGGAGGAAGCTCTTGCAGCGGGACCGCACCTTTTCACCCTTGCGCCGGATTTTTCCGCCTATAAGAAAATACTCAATTCAACAGAGGTCTGGCGAAGCTTTGGGAACAGCACCCAGAGGGTAATTCTGGCGGTTATTATAAGCGTGCCCCTTACCTCTCTTACGGCTTACCCTCTTTCAAAAAGCTATTTTCCTCTGGGAAAGCTGTTTACAGCAATGATTCTTTTTACCATGCTGTTCAGCGGCGGTTTAATTCCTACCTACCTGCTTATGAAGAATTTACACCTTATCGACAAAATTTGGGTATTGGTTCTTCCCAATGCCGTAACCGCTTATAATCTGATTATTGTCAGAAATTTTATGAAATCCCTTCCCCAAAGCCTAGAGGAGTCGGCCCGGCTGGACGGTGCCAATGACTTTGTCATCTGGCGGAAAATTGTCCTGCCACTTTCCCTTCCCGTTATGGCCACCATTGCCCTCTGGGTTGCAGTAGGAAACTGGAACGCCTACTTTGACGCCCTTATTTATATTAATGACCGGGACAAATTTGTGCTGCCGGTAATCCTGCGGCGCATCCTTATTGAAAACCAGCTGGATATGTTTATCGGAGAAAATCCTGATTCCGTTGGAATGGTTATGCCCACCACCGAAGAGAGCAAAAAAGCGGCCCTGGTCATGATAAGCATCCTGCCCATCGCCATGTTCTATCCCTTTTTGCAGAAATACTTTTCCAAGGGAATTATGCTTGGCGCAGTAAAAGGCTGAAGGAATTGCCGCAATTCCGTGAAAACCTGCTATCCATGCCGGAGGCCTCAGGTTCTTCGGTATTATATAAAAATTTTATGGAGGGATTATTATGAAAAAAGGAACAATCAAAACCCGCGTTCTTGCCGGCGTCCTCGTTTTTTCACTTTTGGCGGGGGGCTGCGGAGGAACAGCGCCCCAGGCTTCCGCTGCCCCGTCCGCTTCCGGACCTTCCCAGTCTGCCGCAGGCAGTGCCGCTCCCCAGGAGGAGGAACGCACCCCTATCCGTTATGCCGCCTGGACCTCCGGGCCCTTTAACAGGGAAACCTTTGCGGAAAAAGCCATTGAAGAGGCCTTCCCCGATATTGATATCGAGCTTATGGCCTTTGAGCGGGCAACCTGGAACGAGCAAATAAACACACGGGTGGCCAGCGGCGACATTCCCGATATTATTTTCAGGGATTCCAGAACCCTGGTGGACCAATACCGCCAACAGGGCATTATAAGGGATATTCCCATTGAAGCCATTAAGGAATACGCCCCCAACATTTATAAGGAAGTAGGGGAGTATGGCTACGATACCTGGATTTCAAGCTATTTTGACGGGAAAATCTATGGCTTTCCCTCCACCACCATTAATAATACCATTCCTTTCACCAACGGGTTCAGAGAGGACTGGCTCACCAATGTGGGCATCGACAAGGTGCCTGAAACCCTGGCAGAGGTGGAGGAGGCTTTTAAACGCCTCACAGAGAACGACCCTGACAGGAACGGCAAAAACGATACCTATGCTGTCACCGCCAATGGCATGACAGGTATGCTCACCTCCTTTTCCTTTGTATTCGGCGCTTTCGGTGTTTTTCCCAATATGTGGATGGACGACGGCAGCGGCGGGGTGGAATTCGGCATGGTTTCCTCTAAAATGATACCTGCGCTGGAAACCCTGAACCGCTGGTATAAAGCCGGTTATATTGATCCTGAATTTGTGACCAATGATGCTGCCAAGGTTAAGCAGGCCTGGGCCAACGGCAAGGTGGGCTTTATAGAAACAACCTGGAACCGTCTTGTGTACAACGGTGAGATGGTGCAGGCTCTGAATGCCGTGAATCCTGACGCAAAGGTTGTTCTGGCCCCGGCCTCCAAAGGGCCTGACGGTGAATACGGCTATTACAACTGGGGCCGTTTGGGAGGCAGCATGACCCTGGCCAAGCATCTGGAAAAGGACGAGAGCAAGTTTATAAAATGCCTGAAGCTTTTAGACGGCTTGGCTTACGATCAGGAGCTTTACTACCTAACCCATTACGGTGTGGAAAATGAGCACTGGAAAAGGGATGAAGCCACAAACAGCATTCTTAAGATAAACGGCTATGACGAGGCCGACAAAATGGCAACACTGGGCAATGCACTGCTCATTGGCCTGCCTCTTCCGTCGGTGCAAAGAACCTTCCTGCCCAAGAACCTGGATGAGGTTTCAAAATACGCTCTTCCCGGCACGGTAAAGGAGAACGAGGACTATTACATCTGGGTTGGAGCCCTTATAAGCAATGAGGCAACCACTGCGGCCCAGTCTGCAACCGATATGCAGCTAAAGGCCATGATTGAGTTTATTATCGGCACAAGACCCATCTCGGAGTTCAATACCTTCGTGGAGCAATGGAATGCTGCGGGTGGGAAAGCCCTCACCGAAGCGGCTAACCAGGCCTTCACAGCCGGTCTCGAGGTGAAAAACGAAATAGAAGAAAAAATGAAATAAGTAACGGCGTCGGCAGCCTGCGTTGCTGTCGGATACGGCAAGGCTTTAAGTAACGGAAGTATAAAAGGAAATGGATGAGTTGAATGGGTGAATTAACCAGTATGGAGAAAATGGATATTATAGTTGTTGGCGGAGGCCTTGCCGGTTGTGCGGCAGCCCGCAAGGCGGCTGAAATGGGAAAACGGGTTGCACTTGTTGAGTCACGGGCTTTCCTGGGCCATGAGCTTTGCTCTACGGGCCGTAACTGGATAAATAACGGCTTTACCGAATTTGAACTGCCCTTAACTCTGGGAACCCTTAAGAAGTACTTTATGCGAGAGCTTCTGGACGCAGGGGTGGAGGTGCTTTTTCTGTCTCATGCAGCTGGGGTGGGACAAAGGGAAGGGCGTGCAACAGGCCTTTTGCTTGCCAATAAGTACGGTCTTCAATTCCTGCCTGGGGATATGCTTATTGACGCAACCGCCTCTCATTGCCTGTCCCGGCTTCAAAACGGCAGCCCTGCCCCCTTTGGCAGGGTAAGGGTTCATTATGTTGTCGGCTTTCGAGATACGGGCTTTATGTACCGGGCGGGAGAGGCTGTACCTGAGGAGCTGGGGCTTTGGGACAATAAAGTTGACTTTCATTACGGAGCGGAAAGCAGAACGCTTTCCGTCTCATTTTCCTTTGAAGCGGAGGTGGATAAGGAGGCGCGCAATAAAGAGTTCATTCTTTCCAATAAGGCAAAGCTCAAAGCAGGAAAGCTCATAGGCTGGCTCCGCGCCCATGTGCCCGGTCTGGCGGAGGCGCGCTGCCGTACACTGCCATCGGAGGCTGCTTTAAGCTGGCTTGACCTGGAGGAGCCTGAATCCGGCGAAAGCAGTATCCTTAAGGGGGTTTTTACGCTTCCTCACAAGGAGGAGGCTTTTGCAGGAACAGGGCAGGCAAGAAAGCATCTTCGCCGTATCGAGATGCTGACAGAGGAGTTTGTGGCCGCCTCATGGCGGGAAAACGGGGCGGAGAGCCTTCTTATGGAACGGATTCTTTCCGGGAAAACCCGGATCGAGGCAGAAC
>JAEXPO010000201.1 GCA_023446675.1 Bacillota bacterium
GGTTTCAACATACTCACCCGGTACGGTATCGGGAATTTGATAGGTCACGTTTCTCCTGCTCTCAACGTTTTTCTTCCCTACAAACACACCGTGAAGATAAGGTGTCACATCCTCCATATCCGTATACTGGGGCAAATAAACAGCAACTGAAATATTGGAAATACGGTTGTCCCACTGAGCCGGTATATGCGTTTTGGTATATTCGGCCACATCACCGTAGCGTTTGACAGCATTTAAAACCCTGTACTGAACAATGATGGAACCATAGGTGTTTGTAAATGAGCCGTACACCTTGAGCTTAACCAGCTGTGCTTCGTCCAGGACACTGTAGGTTCCGGAAAACACCTCCGCATCCCATTGCCCCTCCGAGAGGCGTACGCACTCCTGATAGCCGTTTTTCCGAAGCATATAGACCTTCTGGATTTCAATGACCTCCTCATTCTTTTTGTCAATAAGGAGCATGACATTGTTGAAGCTTCCCCGGAAAGAAAATTTTACATTTTCTGTAACATCGGCTGCACCATCCTCATTAATACGCACCGTAACATTATAAGAGGAAATAGAGGCGCCTCTGTCCTCCTGAGCAAAAAGGGCGCCTCCCGCCAGAATGGCATTGGAAGCCAGCATCAGGGCGTAAATGACTAAAAGCACACGAAACAGTTTTGATTTTATTCCCGATTTTGACATTGCTTCCTTAACTCTTACCACATGCTTATCCTCCGAATGGGCTACGGTCGGCTGAGAGGGCTGATTTACCCGTAAGATAGCCCCTGAGGTTGTTTATAAAGGGTCTGGGATCCGCAAGCAAAAGCACAGGCCCTATAAGGGCCGCCCGGTATCGGAAATAGGTCTCGGCCACATTCTCGGAAATAAGGATATTGATAGCGCTGTATGTGAAAACATAGGCCAGAATCCCCAATAAAAAGGGATTCCATTTCATTAATGCGTTAAGGGCGCCAAAAAAGGCCAATGCCAGACAGACATACCATAAATGCTGCTCCAGCCTCAAAAGAATGATAGCCGCCTCGTTTCCGGCGATATCACTGATGTTGCCCGCCTGACTGGGATAAGGCCTTAAGAGAAAACCGTTTACCGCATCCGGCAGATTCTTTTTGAGAATAACCCCTATTATGGAGTCAATTTCAGCATCCAGCTCCCCGGCGATATCCTCGTCCCCGCCCTTGCTTCTGTCCATGGGGATGGCATGATAGCCCTTCATATTGGCCAAAACCGTATAATAAGTGGCAAACATGCCCGTAAGCAGCACTGCCAGCGCAAAATAAATCAGTGTTTTTCGCGCTGTTTTTAAATACAGAAAGAAAAGACAAACTAAAATGCCGCCTCCGAGAGTATAGAGCATGTAGATGCGCAAAAGAGTGCTTATCCATAAAAGAAAGCAGACACACAGACATACAGCCGCTTTTTTCACAATGGCCCTGTCCTTATTCCGTATAAGGTTCAGCGTAAGGTACCAGATTAAAAGGACGATGAAAAAGGTTACCGATTCCTTACGAGTGTCCGTGGTCCAAACCATGAGGCTTGGAACAAACAAATAAGCAATGCCCACAAAAGCTGATTTTTTAAAGCTGTAACGCAGCTCAAGGGCTATGCCCGTAAGCATAAAACCCGAGAGCGTACCGATAAAGGCGTTCACAAAGGAGGCCGCATAACGGTTTACTCCGAACAGAGCATACTGTATGCCTGCCAAAACCGTATACCAGGTGTATTCGTATTCAACCCTGAACAAAGGAACACCTGCTTTGAGCTGGCCGGCCACATCCTTAGCTACCTGGTGGTAAATTAATCCGTCGGTGCCGGAAACCTCCGTGCCCTGGGCATACATAATGAAGACCAGCACATACTTGACTGCCAGCGAAACCATGACCAGCACCAAATAAGTGAGCCTGCCCTGTGTTTTTGGCATCATAAGCCGGCCGATAACCCCTGTCAGGACAGCAAGCATCAGCATCCATATGCTATTTTCCAGTGTCATAGTTTATATCCTGTCCGGACGCCATCCGGGGACTTGCAAAAGTCCCTTTTAATGATGGAAAAGCCTTAATGCCGTAAAACACATGACCATGCCGTATTCGTCACAGGCTCTGATGATTTCGTCGTCTCTCACCGAGCCTCCCGGCTGAGCCAGGTAGCTTACGCCGCTTTTTGCCGCCCTGTCAATATTATCTCTAAAGGGTATAAATGCATCTGAGCCATAGGAAACACCCCCAAAGCCCTTAAGCCAATTATGCTTTTCTTCGCGGGTAAGCCTTTCAGGCACCTTCACAAACAGCTTCTCCCATTCCCTGTATTCGACGTCGGTAATATCCTCCCTCAAATAGAGATCAATGGCGTTATCAATGGAGGCATACTTAAGCCCATCCACAAATTCCAGAGCCTGAACCTTGGGGTGCTGGCGCAAAAACCATATATCGGCCTTTTCCCCCGCAAGGCGGGTACAGTGAATTCGGGACTGCTGGCCCGCGCCGCAGCCGATAACCTGTCCGTCATAGGCAAAGCAAATGGAATTGGACTGAGTGTATTTCAAGGTAGTATAGGCAACCAGAAGATCCCGCAGGGCCGATTGTGGCAGGCTCTTCTCCTTTGTGACCACCTGGCTGAAAAGGCTTGTGTCAACAGTAGCATTGTTTCTCAATTGCTCCAGTGTTATTCCAAAAACATCTCTGCTTTCAGTCTCTTCCGGGATATAGGAAGGATCTATTTGAAGTATAAGGTAAGTTCCTCTCTTTTTGGCCTTAAGTATTTCCAGGGCCTCAGGCTCATAACCGGGCGCAATAATGCCGTCGGAGACCTCCTTGGCCAAAAGCCTGGCGGTAGGAACATCCACCGCATCACTCAATGCAGCAAAGTCACCGAAGGTAGAAACACGATCGCCGCCCCTTGCCCTGGCATAAGCTGTAG
>JAEXPO010000257.1 GCA_023446675.1 Bacillota bacterium
TGTGAAGGCCATGGCAAACCGGTGATCGTCATAGGTTTCGATGATGGCGCCGCGGGGTATGCCGGGCTGAATGAAAATGTTTTCACCATCAGCCTCACAATGGATACCCACCCGGGTCAACTCGTTGACAATGCCCTGCATGCGATCGCATTCCTGCAATCGAATATGGGAGACACCTCTGATTATTGTCGGACTTGAGGCAAAAGGTGCCAGAGCGGCCAAAGTCATGGCTTGATCGGAAAAGTCGTTCATAGTGACCTCAATACCGCTATAGCTGCCCGCTGTGGGTCCGACTACCCTGACGCCCTCTTCCGTTTCCAGAAGCGAGCACCCAATTTTTTCCAGTACGCCAAGGAATTTGATATCCCCTTGCATAAGGTTCATGCGTACCCCCTTCACCGTGATTTCACCACCCATAAGCGCCGCCATGGCATAGAAATAACAGGCGGCTGAAACATCCGGTTCGATGGCATAGGCAGAGAGACGGAAGGCACTGCCTGCCGGTATGTAATAGTCGGTACCGTTAAAGTCTACGGCAGCTCCGAACTGCTCCAGCATTTTTCTTGTAACACGAATATAGGCACCATCCACTTTCTCGCCGGTAATATGGATGGTCATACCGGATTTAATCATCGGCCCCATCATAAGAAGGGCACTTAAAAACTGGGTGCTCTTTGTTATATCAAGTGAAATATCCCTGCATATGCCCCCGTTGCCTTTGACCCTGACGGGAAGATGGTGCTCCCTTTCCAGATAATCGAAGCTGGCGCCCATGTCCGTCAAAACATCAAAGAGAGGCTTCATTGGCCTCTTTTTCATCTGTTCCGAGCAGTCAATCACATAAGTTCCGTCAGATAAGGCCAGCATAGCCGTGAGAAACCTTGCCGCCGTACCTGCGCTGCCCACATCGATAATGGCTTCCTTTCTTGGTATACTGCCGCCAAGGCCTTTGACGGCGACGGCCTTTTCAGATTCATTGATCTCTACTTCAAAGCCAAGGCTAATTAAGCTGCTTAAAAAATGTCTGGAATCATCGCTGAACAGCACGCCTGTCAGGGTTGTCCGCCCTTCTGACAATGCGGCCATAAGCAGCGCCCGGTTAGTAATGCTTTTTGAACCCGGTACTTCCACAGTGCCGGTGATTGGCCTTCCTAGTACGGGAACATGATAGTAGGTATGGCCTTCCTTTATTTCAAACAGTCGATCCTTCATTGCTTTCTCCTGCATCCTCAATACCAGATAATTGGTTGCGTGTTTTGTCCGCCGAATCACCGTGAACGGGTGTATTCTAATTATCTATTTTACCACGGGAGTAACACAGTTGTATCCTACCGGAGCTGCATAAAATCCATATACCTTTTAAATATAGCCGAAAACTCCTGCCGATTGGTTACCTCAAAATGGTGATACAGCTTGTTGAGCCGGTAATCCACCGCGCTGGGTGAAAGGAACAGGTACTCCGCAAGTCCCGGCAGCGGCTTGTCCGAAAGCAGCCACTTCACAATGGCGAGATTATTAGGGTCCTCGTTGGACAGAAACATTTCCAGCTTAACTATCACCGAGAGGTTGGGATCCGAATAGGAGCTTACGTTGCTGCACGAGGGCAAGCTGTAGCCCTGCTGCCCGGCTATTGAAAAAGGGATGCTCTCTGTGGACTGTCTGGGACAAAAATCCCCGTCAATTGTAATGGTCATATTGGATATATGGGGGTTTCCATACATGTAAAGCGATGTAAAAACAGCCTGCCGCCCAAGCTCCGTATGGTTCAGGGTAGCGGAGGTTATGGACGGTTTTGAAAGCTTCGACAGCAGCGTGTTTCCAAAGGAAGCCAGGTACATATCCCTGGGCACCTCAATATTTCTTTCATACAAACGCGGTAATAGATAAACGGCATAGAGATCGTTGCTTGAAATAACGGCGTCGTAACGGTCGATACTGTCAAGCAGTGCGTCGGTGCATGCGGAAACATCACCGGAGGTACAGTAAATATCCTTCTCATTCAGTGAAAGCCCTAAAAGGCCAACTGTTTGAAGGTAACCCGCGCTGCGCTTCTGATCTGCCGGTGAGGAGGGATTTATGCCAAAGAGGGCTATGGAACGCCGTTTTGCGTTATAAAGATAGTGAACCATTACATTCATATCCTTTTGGCGATCCAGAGAGACGGAGCTAACCTGATTTGAAATAAACTCAGGATTTGAGCTTGCAACGCAAACGTGAATACCGTGGGCACTGGCAAAGCTAAGCATGCGGTAAAACCACCGGTTTGTCTCGCCCGCCAGAATTAAAACGGCGCCGGTGGGAAGCTCCTTGTCCGGATTTTCCTTTACCTCAATGGCGGCTCTCCGGCGTTTGGCGTCAAGCCCTGATTTTAAGCCAATGAACAGCTCCCTGTACCACGGAGTTTTTGCGTAATGCGGTTCAACCCATACGAATAAATCGGCTCTCCCCTTCACTTACAGCCTCGTTTCTCTCGGTAGTATTTCGAGCAGAGAGTAAATTATTAAAGATAGTAAATAAGTATTTTATCCTGTATTGTCTACTCTGTCAACCTTAAATGTTCTGCAATATATGTCTTGTAAATCAGGTGGATTACCTGCCTGTTTAGCATTATGATAAAAGCAATAAGGCAAACAAAATATTGCATAAAACAATAGAAAGGGTGGATAAAATGGTTTCTGGCATAACTAAATGCAAGTTAGTGCCGGTGAAAATTTCAAAAAAACGAAAATATTTAAAAAATATTGCCACCAACTGGCAGTTATATGTTTTCATTCTTCCCCTGGTCGTCTATTTGATACTTTTCCGGTATATGCCCATGTACGGCATACAGATAGCATTTAAGGATTACAATGCAGTCTCCGGGATTTGGGGAAGTGATTGGGTGGGCTTTAAATATTTTCAGCAGTTTTTTAATTCCTATTATTTTCCTGCCCTCATGAAGAACACGCTCACCATAACTCTGTTGAATCTGCTGATCGGTTTTCCATTTCCGATTCTCATGGCCCTGTCGCTGAATGAAATCGGAAACAGCGCTTTCAAAAAAACCGTACAGACAATCACCTTTGCCCCCCACTTTATTTCTACAGTCGTTATGTGTGGGATTATCGTTATTTTTACGAATCCCTCAAGCGGGATTATTAATCACCTCTTAGCAGCCATTGGCCTTGAGCGCTACAATTTTATGCAGGACGCCGCCATGTTCAAATGGATATATACCATTTCTGATATCTGGCAGGAAACAGGATGGAATTCCATTATCTATATCGCCGCCCTCTCCTCTGTCAGTGAGGAGCTCCATGAAGCCGCACGCATGGACGGCGCAAGTAAGATACAGCGAATTATTCATATCAATGTTCCTTCCCTTCTTCCTACAATCATCATTCTGCTGATTTTACGATGCGGAAGCATATTGTCTCTGGGCTACGCAAAGATCTATTTGCTTCAGAACGACTTGAACCTCAGCGCATCCGAGGTCATTTCCACTTATGTATACAAGGTCGGTCTGATTCAGGCAAATTTCGGCTTTTCCACTGCGGTGGATCTCTTTAATACCATGATTAACGCCATTATGCTTATCGTAGTTAATTACATATCCAAAAAGGTGGGAGAAACCAGCCTGTGGTAGGGGGAATGTTATTTTGTATATAAAGAAAAACAGACAGCACGCGTCGGATGTTTTATTTGACTGTATTAATTACCTGGCTATGCTTCTGGTGCTTATCATCGTTGTTTATCCGCTTATTTATATTCTCAGCGCCTCCTTCAGTGATCCGGCCAGCGTATCGGGAGGCGAAATGTGGCTTTGGCCGGTTGGCTTTTCCCTGGAGGGTTATGTGCGGATGCTGGGCTATTCGGAAATAGGACTGGGCTATTCCAATACCATCGTTTACACCGCCGCCGGGACATTGACAGCCCTTGCCGTTACCCTTCCTGCAGCGTACACTCTTTCAAGAAAGGATTTCGTAGGCAGAGGCGTTTTGACCGTTTTAGTGCTGATTACCATGTTCTTTAGCGGAGGGCTTATCGCAACGTATATTAACATCAAGAACCTGGGGCTGTTGGATTCGCAGCTGCTAATGATTATAAACGGAGCGTGCAGCGCGTATAACCTCATTGTATCCAGAACCTTTTTCAGCTCCATTCCGCCTGAGCTGCAGGAAGCGGCTCAAATTGACGGATGCAGCAATTTCAGGCTTTTCTTTAAAATCATACTCCCCGTCTCCAAGCCCATTATCGCGGTCATGGCCATGTACTACGCCATAGGCCACTGGAATGACTATTTCACGGCGATGATTTATCTTACGGACAGGGCAAAGTATCCACTGCAGCTTTTTCTCAGAGAGATTCTGATACAGAGCCGGGTCTCGGCGGATTTGCTGGCTGATGTTGAGCTTGCCGAATCCATCGCCGCTAAAGCCCGTATCAGCTCCATGATCAAATACTGCTCCATTATTATTTCCACAATACCGCTCCTGGTGGTTTATCCCTTCTTCCAGCGTTTCTTTGTGAAGGGTGTCATGATAGGAGCCGTAAAAGGCTGATTAATTATGTCGTGGGATTCCCTGCTGCATAAATAAATATGATTCAGGAGGTTCATTATGAAAAAGCGGTTTGCAATTGCACTTACCCTTTTTACGGCGCTGAGTTTGGCTGCCGGATGCTCCAGCACCGGCACGCCTGCTTCTCAGCAGCCGCAATCAAGCGCTGCGACGGGAACGCCGGAGGAAAAAAACTTTAACGAAACCGGGTATCCTATTGTCAACGAGCCCATCACTCTTACCATCGCAGGTGCGATGAATTCACTTGCTACCACATGGGAAGGCGCTCTCCAGCTCACGTATCTGACAGAGCTCACAGGTATTAACTTTGAGCCCCGCGGCTACAGCAGCGACGCCTGGAAGGATCAAAAGGGCCTTATGTTCGCATCCAACACCCTGCCGGATCTCTTTATAAGCGCAGGCTTTACCCAGGCAGAGCTTTTGCAGTACGGCTCCGGCGGTCAGCTTTTAGCCTTGAACGATTTAACCGACAAATACGGCGTTAATCTTAAAACCGCTCTGGAGCAGTATCCCGCCGCAAAAGCCGGGATGACCTCGGGGAACGGAAGCATCTATACCCTGCCTCTCATAAGCCCTGTTACCAGGGACATGCACAACCGTTACTGGGTCAATGAAAAATGGCTGTCCAACCTTGGGCTGAAGGTTCCGGAAACCCTGGACGAGCTGTACGCCGTTCTTAAGGCCTTTAAGGAACAGGACGCCAACGGCAACGGCGACGCCAATGATGAAATTCCTCTCTCCTTTGTCAGCGGCAGCACCATTGACGGTCTTATACTCAATGCTCTGGGCATCAATTACAATGCCAATGACGCACAGTTCGGCGTTACGGCGGATGCCGAAGGAAAGGTTTACTGCGTTCAGACCTCCGAGGCCTACAAGGAGTATTTGCAGTATATGAACAGGCTTTATACGGAGGGCCTGCTTGATAATGAGGTTTTTATACAGACCGACGAAATGTTAAGCGCCAAAGCGGAAAAAAATCTTATCGGAGTCGCTTCAGTCTCCGCCATGTACATTACGGCAGGCACCGAGCTGGGTTATGACTATACTCAGTTCGACGCGCTTACCTCAAACCTCAGCACAACGAAAATGGTAACCGCTTCACCCGGCTTCTCTGTGGGAGGCGTAGCCATATCCGCTGCAAATCCCTATCCCGAGGCAACGGTAAGGCTGCTTGATTACTTCTATTCGGAGGAAGGCGGCCAGGTATCCTATGTGGGCGCGGAAGGCGTGGGCTGGAACTGGATTGATAAAGCGGCCGGCACCTGGGACAAGGCTCAGCCCGAGGGCTATGAAAGCGCGGAAAATTTTCGCTGGATGAAAAATATTATCGGCTCCTGGTGCGGCTGGCAGCGCAAGGAATTCAACGCGGGGCAGGGATCGTCCAATGCTCTTTGGCTGAACGAGATGTCTGCCGAATTCAGCGAACCGTATTTTGTTACCCGCTTCCCCTCCCTGTCTCTCAGTGAAGAGGACACCAAAACCGTAAGCGCTCTGACAGCAGATCTGAATAATTATTCTCAGCAATCCCGCGCTCGCTTTATTGTAGGTGAAGAAAATATTGAAACGGGCTGGGCAGCTTATGTTGAGTCAATGAACAAAATGGGCGCACAAACCTACGCCGACATCTACCAGACATACTATGACACCTACCTGTCCCTTATTGACTGATAAAAAGCCGGGGCATCGCGCCCCCTCCCATTCAGCCGAATTTGCGTTAAGCAAATGGCTCCCACTAAAAACAGGTCAGGGAGAAGCCTTCCTGCAACCGGACTGCAGCAGACGAACAGGAGAGATAAAATGTTTGAGGAAAGCTTGTTAATTAATCCACCCAGCCGCTATGGCGTTATACAGATTGCCCATGATTTTCAGTTCGCAGCTCTTAATCTCAAGGAAAATTTCCAATGGCCCGCAGATAGCAGTGAAGCCTTCAGGCTGGATTATATCGCAGGCAGGTTGGATCGCCTTAAAAGGCGGGGTTTTGCGGGGGTAGTCATCAATGTGGCCTTTGAGAAGTACATGGAGGATGAAAAGGCATGGCTTCGCTTTCGTAAAACTGTGGAAATGGCTAAGGAAAAGGGCTTTCGCATTTGGCTCTACGATGAGCAGTACTACCCAAGCGGTTTTGCAGGTGGGCTGACCCTTCACGGTCATCCCGAGCTGGAGGCTCAGGGCCTGGTATGCGTTACGAGGGAGGTTTCCTCCCCCGACGCGCCGGTGAGAATCGCAAGCCCGCTTGGCCATTCGTCCCTTCGGTACGCTTACGCGGTTCCCCTCAGGGAGGGCTGTCCCGATTACGAAGGTCAGTTGTCACTATCCGAATACCTGGACGCGGGAGGCGGTTTTTGCTGGAACTGCCCCGGCGGCGACTGGCGCATCTACGCGTTCTTTACCCGGGCACTTTACGAGGGAACCTATCTTCCTCACGCCATGCGCGCTCCCCAGCGCAATATAAACGTCTGTGACGACAGAGCCGTAAAGCGGTTTCTGGAGGTTACCTATGAGAAATACGGGCAGTGTCTGGGCAGTGATCTTATGGCGGCCATTGAAAC
>JAEXPO010000441.1 GCA_023446675.1 Bacillota bacterium
AAAAGCCCTCATGGACGGTTTGTCCCGGTTGAGCTATGAGGCCATTGTGGTTGCACAGGTTCAATTATTGAGAACTCTGAATCAGGCTGTCAATGAGCTTAATCGCAACAGGCTGGAGTCCATCCGCATCAATTTCCACGAGCTCTACAGGCTCCCCTTTCACAGCGAAACGCTGGAGGATTTTTTCTTTGGTTTAAATGAGCTGATTCACAGCATTCTGAATAAGGATCGTTCCAAAAATGTAGAAGCCAGGCACACCATGCTTATTGAGGCGGTAACTGCTATTATTGGGGAGAAATATGAAAACAGCAGCTTATGTCTGGATGAAATTGCTGCTAATCTTACCATTTCCTCCCGTCAGCTTAGCCGGGTATTCAAAACCGGAACCGGCAAAACCATACCGGAGTACATTAACGAAGTGCGGCTTTCAAAGGCGGCAGAGCTTCTTACCCATACCGGACTGAGTGTGGGGGAGGTGGCTTCGCGGGTGGGTATTGAGAGTGAAACGTATTTTTACAGCATGTTTAAGCGCAAATATGGCACGACGCCTAAGGAATATGCTGCCTCCAAACCCTTTCGAAGCGATTAAAATGTCCGGATTTCGTAGAAATGTCCGTTTTGTTAAGTGTAAATAGCAGGAATATACAGGATTTTGAGTATCCCTTAGGCCTGTCCGTTTGCTACAATCGAGCCGTGAAGTAATTCAAACAGATTGAAAGCGGGCGGACAAATGATAAATCAGTTGGCAAGGCATGTTCGTACTTTTAAGAAAAACAGGGAATTGTTTTTCCTGTCCCTTCCGGCAGTCCTTTTTATTATCGGCTGGATGTACATTCCTTTAGTTTACACCCTCGTGCTTCCTTTTAAAAATTTTAATCCCAATAAAGGACTGTTCGCAAGCCAGTGGGTGGGTTTTAAGAATTTTGAGTTCCTGTTTGTGTCCAATGATGCTTTAACCATTACAAGAAATACGGTTTTACTGAACCTGTTAATGACCTTTGCAGGAATGGTGGTTTCCCTTACACTGGCTTTTTTTCTTAAGGAAATTCCTAAAAAGTCCATGAAAAAATACCAGACCATCATTTTCTTCCCCAATTTTCTTTCCTGGGTTATTGCATCCTATATCATGCTGACCCTGCTGGACATGGACAGCGGCATGATTAACACCCTTCTTAAAAGCATCGGAAAGGATCCGATCCTATGGTACAATGAGCCGGTTTACTGGATTTTCCTGTTTCCCCTTATTTCCATATGGAAATTTGGCGGGGTTAATGCCCTCATTTACTACACGGCCATTATTGGCATTCCGCCGGAGCATTACGAATCAGCAGAGCTGGACGGAGCCGGAAAGCTCCAGCAGGTATGGTATATTTCCCTTCCTGCCATTAAATCCCTCATAATTATGCTTTCCCTTTTGGCCATCGGCAGAATTTTTTCGGCAGATTTCGGACTGTTTTACAATATGACTCTGAATTCCACCGTTTTATATCCGGTTTCCGATGTTATCGATACCTATGTTTACCGTGCGCTCAGGGTGAACGGCGATGTGGGAATGGCCTCTGCGGCCGGACTTTACCAGTCCGTGGTTGGGTTTATCCTGGTAATCATCACCAATGGGCTTTTGAAAAAGTACGATCCGGAAAATGCTATCTATTAGGAGGAACTCATCATGAAGCGTAAAAGCCTTTCCATACCGAACCTTTTCATACACGGCTTTTTAATCCTTTTTTCCCTGTTCTGCCTCATACCCATGCTGCTGGTTTTATCTACCTCGCTGACGGATGAAGCCTACCTTCGTATACATGGCATATCCCTCATCCCAGGGAAATTTTCATTATTTGCCTATAAATACATCTTGGCAGATCCCCAGCAGATTATACGCTCCTATGCCATCAGCATTATACTTACGGTAGTGGGAACCTTTTTAAGCCTGTGGTTTACCTCGTCCCTGGCTTATGTGGTCAGCCGGAGGGACTATGCCTATGCCAATCCCACATCTCTCTTAATATTTATTACCATGCTTTTCGGAGTGGGCATTACACCCCAGTACCTTATAATGGTCAATGTGCTTCACCTTAAGAACAATTTTCTTTCGCTGATCCTTCCCAATCTTCTGGGAGGCTTTAATGTAATGCTCCTTAAAGGCTATATGCAGGGGATACCGGCCTCCATATTTGAATCGGCCAAAATTGACGGGGCCAGCGAGTTTCGGATTTATTTCCGAATTGCCCTTCCGGTTGCCATTCCCGGTCTTGCAACCGTATCCCTTTTTAATGTCTTTAATTTCTGGAATGACTGGCAGAACGCCATGCTCTATATTGATGATTTTAAAAATGCGCCTCTACAGCTTCTGCTGCAGAGAATTATCATGAATATTGAATATATTCTGAAGGTTATGTCTCCTGCAGTATCCCGGGATTTTATCACCAATCTGCCCTCCATGGGCGCCCGAATGGCCTTGTGCCTCATTGCCACCGGCCCCATCCTCTTTGTTTTCCTTTTATTCCAGAAATACCTTATAAGCGGTCTGGTTGTAGGATCGGTAAAGGGATAAAAGCTAAACCTGCCTTTAAGTGTTGCGTTTATAAAGAGAAGCACGGATTACGGTTATTCAAGACCCAGGAGGTCTTACTAACATATGCCCAATAGGCTCAATTTAAGGGAGGAAAATGAAATGAGCAAAAAATTACTACATCGCGGATTACAGATGGCATTGGGGAGTGTCATCAGCCTGTCCCTCGTACTTACGGGATGCGGCGATAAGGGTGCTGTGTCGCAAAGCCCCACACCCGCAAGTCAGACTTCGGGCAGCAGCGGCACCGGCTCCACCCCGGAAGCCCAGCAGCCTGAGGCGCTGGAACCTGCGAAGCTTATCTGGTATGCGCCCACAGGGGGAACTAACCCGCCGGTGGACGAAGTATTGGCCGAGGTTAACAAAACCCTCAATGAAAAGCTCAATGTTACCCTGGATGCCAAGATAATGAGCTGGGGCGACTATGATCAGAAAATGAAGCTGATTTATGCTTCCGGCGAGCCCTGGGATCTCTGCTTTACCGCAAGCTGGATGAACAATTTCAACACCAATGTATCCAAGGGGAATTTCCTCGATATCACGGATTACATTGATGAATATGGAGCCAACCTTAAGAATGTGGTCAAGGATGACTGGTGGGTTGGCGCAAGCTATAAGGGCAGGATTTACGGTATACTAAATCCTCTGGGCTATACTCAAATGTGGGGTGTTGCCGTGAAGAAGGATATTGCGTTGAAATACAATTTTGATGTGACTACGGTTACTAAGCTGGCCGATTTTGAGCCTCTTCTGGCAGCTGTAAAAAGCGGGGAGCCCGGAATGTATGCCTTGCAGACCATTGGAACAC
The DNA here is from genome assembly GCA_023446675.1 of Bacillota bacterium. Taxonomy (GTDB): domain Bacteria; phylum Bacillota; class Clostridia; order DSM-8532; family DSM-8532; genus DTU059. The sequence continues at coordinate 3,381 of JAEXPO010000441.1, forward strand.
AGATTGACAACTATGCCACCTCCCAGGAGCAGAGAGACCGCTATGAAGAGCTGAATGACTACCTGGTGCTGGATACGGTGGAATGGAAGGTTATCAGCAAGCTGGAGCTGGACTTTATGAAGGAAGGCTTTGAGCTGGTTCGCAGCTGGTATCAAAAGGAATACATTAAAAAGGACGCACCTACTGTCCAGGATTGGATAACTGAAGCCAACTCAGGGAAATATGCCGTGGCTATGCCCGGTGTCGTACCCACAAAGGGTGAAACCAAGAATCCCAATCCGTCGGTGCCCTACGAGGTTCAGTATGCCTCTCTGGGATTAAAGCCCATTACAACCTCCAGCCTTCAAACCTGTATAACGGCTATTAATACCTACTCCGAAAATCCCGAAAGAGCCGTTATGCTGTGTGACCTGCTAAACTCCGATAAGAAGCTTTACAATACCTTAACCTATGGTATTGAAGGCACTCACTGGAAAATGACAGGGGAGGACATGATTGCTCCTGCGGATCCCAACAAGCAGAGCATAGACGAGGTTATTTCAGCTATAGCCGTAGGCAGTATCTCCAGCGTTATGTATTCCACCAGCGAATACAAGAAGGAAGAAAAAGAACTGGGCCTTCTTCATGACAAGGAAGCCACAGTAAGCCCGGCCGTTGGCTTCTCCTATATTACCGAAACACTGAAAACCGAAATCGCCAATGTTCAGGCCACCTATGACAAGTACAAGGCTGTTCTCGGCGCAGGAGCCCTGGATTTGGATGCTAACTATGACAAAATCCGGGATGAAATGAAGAAAGCCGGTCTGGATAAGGTTATAGAGGATGCACAGCAGCAGGTAGACAAATGGAAGGCCGATAACGGCAAATAAGCTTATAAACCGGTGGCGGGAGTGAATACAGGCCAGGGCTGAAAG
>JAEXPO010000462.1 GCA_023446675.1 Bacillota bacterium
ATGAGAATATCCTCAATGAGCTGATTGAAATCACCCTTCATGACGCATTGCTGCAAATGTCCCATCTCATTGGCTCCCCTTAGTATAATGGGACGGTTGTTGAAAAAGAGCCTGCCTTTTGGCCTGGAGGCTTCATCACTTGCAAACTTGCGCATTCCAAAGCTCTGTACAGCTTCGGAAATGCGTTTGCCTTCCTTGACAAGGGTAACGCAGGCGCCGTAGAGAAAGGGCGAATCCGGTTCCCATAGGCGATATTCCTTTATAGGTACGCGATAGCGGTACTCGTTCTGCCCGATTCCCACATAGCGGATATTTTCAATTAACCGAAGAGCTTCCTTGCCTTCAAAGTTTTTAGGAAGGAGGGCGATTTCCAATTGGAAATTCTCGCAAACCCTGTTTTCATAATTTATCACGCCGATACGGAGCTCTACAAAATCGGAATCAATGTCGGGCCGGGGGAAAACGGTGCTGATGTAAACAGAGGGCCGGATTTCAACCGTTACCTTTCCAAAAATTCCTGCTCCGGCGGGACAATGGTGCCAGCCTGTCTGGGGATCGTCCCATCCCGGACCTGTCGCCCCGTAAATTTTGTCCCCGTCCAATACGGGGCCTTCCCCTAAAATGGGAATATCGTTATGAACCTCAACCACAAGCTCGTTAATCCCAACCACGGCATAATCGGTGATGTCAAATTCAAAGGGTGAAAAAAACCCCTCATGGCTGTCCGCATAATTGCCGTTTACATAAACAAAGGCCTTGTAATCCACGCACTGAAAGCGGAGAATGACACGCTTGCCAGGTTCCGTTTCCAAAAGATCAAAGCCCGTCCTGTAATAGGCACGCCATTTGCCGTCAACCCCGGCAGGCCCTCTGTAATCGGGTATGGTTACTGCCTCCCAGGCCTCCGAAGAGTTTTTCAGATCTGTAAATACCTCTCCAGCCTTTATATAGCGGAAACTAAAATCCCTTAGGGGAAGGGAGGCAACGCCGCTGTTGTCCGGCAGGTGGTTTGACAAAAAGGGCCTGTACGTTTCCTTAAGCTTTTCAAGGTCCTCATAAAAGGCTTTGAGGCGCCGGGCCCGGCTAAGGCATTCGGGCCGTTCAGGAAGGCCTTCGGAACAGGCCTCTTCTATTTTCTCAAAATACCTTCCGGGAAGCTCCCGGGGCCTTATTTCCTCGTCCTCATTAGGAAGAGGATGCTTTGTCATGGCTATATTAGCAAAAAAGTCCTGATTCATCATAAACCTGTCCTTTTCTTCACAGCCTCTTAAGGATATTAAAAGCTTGGGGACATCGCCCCCCCTCGCTTTTTAGCCGGATTTGCTTTAAGCAAAGGGCAACCGGCCAAAAGCAGGAGGCCATGCAGCCCCCCGCGTTCAGCCGAAATAACCTGTACACCGACGCTGTGGTGTTCTGAAATTTGTGCTTTGGAAAATGCACCTTAACCTATTTCAGGCATAAACCTGCTCCAAAGCCAATTAGGTTAAGTCAACAATGTCATTTAGACGCGGCCCGCGCTTCCTTGAATTCCTTCTGAATGGCCTTATAGTCGGCGGACTGAACGATGCCGTCCACATAGGAATCCCATTGCTCAACAGACATCTTGCCCATGACAACGAGGGCCTTGTTGTCGTTTAAATCCTGAACAAGGCTGACCCATCTTTCGTTATAGGTTTTTGACTGGAGCGTAAGCGCAGGACAGCTTAATCCGATTTCCTGGGCATATTGCTTTGAGAGCTTTGATATTTCCTCGGCCCTGGCAATTGCTTCGGCAGAGGATGCTGATTTCACAAACTTTTCCTGAATGAAATCCGGATCCGTTGCCAGAAGAATTTGATTCCAGCCGCCCACATAACCGGCCTTTTTGGCTGCCGCCTGTTCGTCCGTGGAGGGAAGAAGGGTAACGCCGTCAGTGTCAAGGGTGTAGTGCAGGCCCTCGATGCCGTTGTTGAGCATCATCAGGTACGCCTCATCCGTACGGCAAAGGGCATCAATGATTCGGGGAAGATTTTCTTCCTTCACGCTTTTTGAAATCATAACCGGATTGTCGTAGCCGGCTCCGTAGTTTATGGAAAGGGTATAGCTTTTTTCACCTTTAACAGGAAGCATGCCCCACACCTGTGCGGTATCCTCCACGCTTTTGTCAAAATACTTTTTTGTAACCAAATCCTCCGATTGATTCCACACATACCAGGTATGCATTTTAACGCAGGACTTGCCGCCTACAAAGCTGGAATTGGCCGTCTGGTTCAGTACAAATTCGGGATCGATGGCTCCCGCATCATAAAGCTTTTTCACCCAAAGCAGAAAATCATCGTATTCCCTTGCAAAGGACTGGTAATAAAAATCACTGTTTCCGTCAATTCCCCAATCCTGAATGCCCGTGAAGGCAACGGCTATCTGCTTTATCTGAGCCGATTCAAAATCGCTGGTGGAAAAGTCAAGGCCGTACAGGCCCGTCGCCTTATGCATGGCAATGATAAAGTCGCCCAGCTCCTCTACTGTTGTGGGTTCCTGTGTTAGCCCCGTTTTCTCCATTAAATCCTTGCGTACCAGTATTCCGGCATTGGGCACGGAATCGGCCAGTCTTCTGGGAATGGCATACAGCTTTCCCTTGTAGCTGCTGTTTTCCCATACCTCGTCGGACCAGTTTTTCATAATTTCATTGGAGTCCTTAAAGCCATTGTCAATAATATAGGGCGTCAGATCCCAGAACATGTTGTTGTCGATGGCGTCCGCAACCTGCGGATAGAAGGTTTTGCCGTCCTTGGGATAAATCTGGGTGACATCGGTAAGGTTGGCCGCAGCCATCTGCATATTGATGCGATCACGGTAATCCTCATAGGAAATCCAGGTAACATCCATATCCAGGTTGAGCATTTTTTCAAAAGCCTGCTCCATGGCGCCGTTTTCTTCCGCGCCGTTACCCCAGGCGATACCCGTGAAGCTGACCTTCAGCGGCGCCATGGCCGAATAATCCACCGGTGTGGCTTCGGGCGTTTGCGTTTGTGTAGCCGCAGATGAAGGTGTTGCCGAGCCTCCGGCTGACGGAGAACTGGCGCCGCATCCGCTTGCGCTTAAAATGAAAATAATGCACAACAGCAAGGCGGCAAGACTTTTGGAATTTTTGAGTAAACCCCTTTTCATCAAAATCCCTCCTGTAACGTAATTTATTGAATGAAACACTGTTTCCAGTGTCCTATCCCTTCACTGAACCAACCATGACGCCCTGGGCGAAATACTTCTGCAGAAACGGGTAAACGCACATAATAGGAAGAACCGCTATAATGATGCAAGCCATTTTGACAATTTCCTGAGGAAGCGTTGTAGCCGCTTCCAGGCTTACGTCCATGTATTCGGTGTAGTTGACGGACATGACCACCTGCTGCAGAAAAACCTGGAGAGGCTGCATGGAGGATTTGCTTATATACATGATGGCGCTGAAATAGGTATTCCAGTAGGATACCGCGGCAAAGAGCGTAAAGGTGGCGAGCATGGCCTTTGATAAAGGCAGTATGATAAGCAGAAAGGTTTTAAGATCCCCTGAGCCGTCAATGGCTGCCGCTTCCTCGAGCTCCTTGGGAATATTCTGGAAAAAGCTTTTCATAACCATAACCGTCCATGCCCCGCACAGTCCGGGCAGTATGCAGGCCCACCAGGAATTTAAAAGCCCAAGATTCATCATATTGAGATAAGTGGGTATCATGCCCGGAGAAAACAGCATGGTGAACATAATGAGCTTGTTGATAATACTTCTGCCGGGGAGGGTGTTTTTTGAGAGCATATAGGCCACCCCGGAATTGAAAATGACATTGAGGGGCGTACCCACCAGCGTAATAAAGAGGGTGGCCCTGAGGGATTTTATAAAGCCCCCGCCGCTTAAAATAAACTTATAAGCCTCCACGGACCATTTTTCCGGCCAGAGGATAAGCTTGCCGGACTGGTAAGCCCCGGCGTCGGTAAAGGAGA
>JAEXPO010000471.1 GCA_023446675.1 Bacillota bacterium
CCCCCGGCACCGGTAAAACCTTTATGGCCAGGTGTATCGGACTTGAGCTTCTAAAAAAGGGCTATACGGTACTTTATTTATCCACGCCCTCCCTGTTTGAAATCATCAGAAAGTACAGGATGAATCAGGAGGAGGACGGCCTTTCCTTTGAAACGGCCTATCGAAGCATTGCCACCTCCCAGCTTCTTATTCTGGACGATCTTGGCACCGAGCCCTTAACCGAATCCCGCTACGCAGAGCTTCTCACCCTGCTTGAAACCCGGAAGGCCCTTTCCTCAAGAAGTGTCTGCCGAACGGTCATTTCCTCCAATTTGGATGCCAAGGGGCTCTTTGAGGTTTATAAAGAGCGCATTGCCTCCCGTATTCTTGGTGAATTCACCACCCTTCAGTTTATTGGTGAGGATATCCGGCTTATTAAAAAGCTTGGCTGAAAATAAAAGCATGGTATTCCTGATTTCTCCTCCGTTCAATTCGGCTGAACGAGGTCAATAACAGGAACACCATGCCCTTATACTATCGGTTACAGTCCACTGTGGCTACATCGTTAAAACTCCGCTTTCGGAATCGATAATAAGGAGTACCTTTTCTTCCTGTCCGGTTTTAGCGTTGATATAGACAAGGAAGTATTTATCCTCCAGCTTGCCCTTAAATTCATAGCACAAAATCTCAGTGCCGTAATCTGTGGGAATGACTACCAGTCCCGCTGACTTAATGTCCTCTCCCCTAGTGACTTTTTCACGTGCCTGGGCTTCCGTAATTTCCGCAGTCAGGTCTGTTCTTTCCCTATGGCTCATCAAAAAGCCCTTGGCTTCAAACCCCACCACTTCGCCGTTATCCAGAGCCACCTTAACCTTGACAAGATCAGGGTAGTAAAGAATATCATTCTCGTAATAGGCATAATTAATGGTGGCAACCCCGCCCGTTTCCAGATAGTAAGTGTCCTTCATGTTTTTATAGCCCCTGCTCTTTAAAAAGTCCATGCCCTGCTGCTTGGCCTTGGCTATATCAATAGAAGGTGTTCCAACCTCCCGGTTGTAAAGGTACCATACCACCTTGCCCCCTGTCATGGAAACATCGGCCTGGGCAAGACTGTCTTCCCTGTGATTGCTCATCTTGACATAAAAATTATAGGTGTCTATAATCCCGTTTTTGTTATCCGCCTTTTTTTCTACATTATCCACATTATCCTTGCCCAGAAAATCGGACAGGCTGCTTATGGCATGGCTCTCATCCACCTTTTCTCCTGAAAGCCCCAGAGCCTTCATTCTTGCCATGTGCTCGGAGAAAGGGCCGTCATAGATAAGCGTGGGGAATTCCTGAAAGGTCTCATCAATTTTGCCAAAGGTATCGGGCATTTTCTCGGATGTGCTGCTGAAGGTTTTGGCGCTTTCATCGGAGATATTTTCCCATTTGAAATTTCCGTTGGAAAGATCGTTTTTAAGCTCCACCAGGCTTTCATCCAGGGTGACAGCAAATTTGTGAAGGGATGCCAGGGTTTTAAGCTGCTCCTCGTCTATGGCCTGTCCGGCAGTATTGAGCTTGCTGATGCTCTGGGAAAGGTCCGATACCTGGGAGAGAAATTTTTCCGTATTGGCAAGAGTGCCCACCGCCACGGGCAGCTGCCCCAGATTGGTGGAGGCCAGGTTGGCCTGCTGCCAGATATCCCGCATGGTGGAAGAGGCCAGTTGGGGCGATGAAGTCATAAGTGCCTTCATCAGCATAATTTCCACATTCTGCACATAGCCTGTCAATTCATAGAAAGCCCGGTTATACGCATTATTGAGCTCTCTTCTGAGCTTGATGGCCCGATTGTATTGGTAGGCTCCAAAAAGGGTGGTTAAAAGAAGTATCAGAATAATAAAATTTTTCGCTCTGTTTTTTGCCAGAATAGTGTAAAACGCCTTCATATTCTCGCGGAAGTTTTTTTCCATAATCTATCCCTCATTTTCTCAATAAATAGTCCCTAATTGAGCACACGCTTCTTTAATAAGGCTGCGTTAATCGGATAGCTTATTTTCCAAAGTTGTGCTTACCAATTTTTATAATGATTTGCCTGGACCAGATCCATTTGCTGGTTGCGGTGGCCGGATTCCAGTAATACAGGCAGCCATAGGTGGGATCCCATCCATTCATGGCATCCTCCGCCGCTTTCACTACCGTTGAATTCGGATCGATGGGAACATTAATCTGTCCGTCGCTGACAGCTGTAAAAGCTCCCGGCTGGTAAATCACACCTGCAATGGTATTGGGAAAATCGGCAGAGCGTACCCGGTTGAGTATAACAGCGCCCACGGCAACCTGCCCTTCATAGGGCTCTCCCCTGGCTTCACCATTGATGGCCCTGGCAATAAGCTGGACATCCCTGTCGCTGTTAGAAGCGCCAAAACTCATTTCAGGCCAAAGGGAAGCTGAAAAGGCCGCAAGTAATACAAGCACCACAAGCAAACGTTTTTTTGCATATGTCATAAAGCCTCATTCCTTTCCAACGTGATAGTTCTTCCAAGTTCCGGCATCTTAAAAATCGCAGATCGATTCCTAAATGTCAGCTTGTCATTAGTGTTGCAAAGGAAGGAGGTAAATATGTAAGTTATTTCATTTTAATAAACAAAAATTTCAGACAGGCGCCTGACGATCCGGCGTTTCGTTCAGAGCCGGATTGCATGGTCTGAGATGCTGCCTTGTGGAGGCACCAAAGCGGGCTTTGCCCGCAACCCAATGCAAGAAAGCGTTGATGAAATCATCTGTTTTTATTGACGATTATCAGCGATAGGGTGCTAAAGCTCAAAACAGTCAGCCGATGAACCCATAAGCTCCATAAGCTTCTCCCTCTCGCTTTCACGGCAGGTAAAAAAGAAAATTTGCCGGGTCTGTGCAAGCTCTTTCAATAGTATCACCGCTTTTTCCATTCGCAGGGCATCGTATTGCAAAAAAGGATCATCCATAAAAAGCGGCAGAGCCTCATTGCTTTTTTCCACCAGGGAAACAGCCGCAAGACGCATGGACAAATACACCTGATCCAGCGCGCCGCCGCTTAGGCGCTGGACAGAAACAAGCTCTCCCGTCTCAGGGGCGGAAACAAGGAGCTGAAATTGATCATCGGAACGGATGTCGGTATATCTTCCGTTTGTAAGCTGGGTAAGTATCCGGCTCATCTCACGGTTGAGTCTGGGGGTAAAATCCCTTCCAAAGGCCAGTGAGACCTCCGACAGAACATCAAGGGCCAATTGAAGCTCCTTTCCCAGCTGCTCCAGCTCTTTCTTTTTTTCAGATAAAAGAGAAAGCTCCTCCAGCAATTGGAGTTTTTCCTCCATAGAGGGAGCCTTTTCAAGCCGGGTTTCGTATGCTTTTATCTGTATTTCGGAGGCCTTAAGTTCCATTTCAAGCTGCTCAAGCTCACTTGCCTCCTGAGGAGAGACGGGCCTTGCGGCAGAATCGGACACCTTGGCGCCGCTGTGAGAAAAGGCAGAAAGAGAGCCGTCCAAAAGCTTTTTCAGCTGGCCTGAGGAACTTATAGGGGCGCCCAAAACCAAAGCCTCCCTCAAAAGAGCCTCTCTTGTCCGTATTTCCGCAGCCAAGCGGCTTATGTCACCCAGCTGATTTTTTACGGACAAAAGATCCTCTTCCTTTCGCTTGAGACCGGCCTGCTCCGAGAGAAATTCCTCCCTTCCCTTAAAGCCGTTGGCTTCAAACAGGTAAGGGCCTTTTCGTCCGCCCTTTAGCCCATGGAGAATTAAAACCCCAAGGCCTCCCGCCAGAAAAAGCACACCGGCCCCTCCGGGGAGAATCCACTGAGGCGAAGGCCGCATAAGAAGTGCTGCCACTGCAAGCAGAAGCCCCAGCACAGCAAGGGCCGGACCTAAAAGGGAAAACGGGCGGGCTTTTTCCGCAAGCTCCTCTCCCTTAGTCAAAAGCGCCTTCTCCACGGTTTTTACCGCTGCTTCGATTTTTTGCTTCTCCTGAAGCTGACGCTCTGTCCTAAAAAGGGTTTCCTCCAGATCCCTCTGCCTTTCCTTCAGTTCTTCCACAGACGGGAACTCATCCTCCGAAAGCTCAGGAAACTTTTCCCGCACCTTGGCTTCAAGCTCCTCCAAATCCACCAGCAAGGCTTCCAGCCTCTCCTGGCGGCTGCTTTTAAACCGGGACTCCACGGCACGCTTTCTTTCAATTAACCCCTTATGCTTCCTTCTTTCCCCGGAAAGGCAAAGCCGGGTATCCAAATAGCTTTCATGGCTTTCCTCCAGCTCCCCAAGCTTTATCTGAAGCTCCTGAATACGCCGGTTGATTCTGTCCAGAGGACGAGTGGTGGTACGCCCTGTGCCTACCCACTCATTAAGGGCTGTCTCAAGAGTCTGAAGGCCCCGGCTGACGGAAAGCTCCTCGCCTCCGGACGCGCTTAAATTGGAGAGCTTCTCAAGAAGGTCTTTTCTGCCTTCATCGTTTATAGCCGTTTGAAGCTGGCTTATAGCCACGCTCCTGTCAAAGGTGTCCTCATCCGGGCCCAGGTGGGCCTCGGCAAAACGGGGCCCGGTCTCCCTGTCCAGGGGAAAAGCACCTGTTATATCATTGGAATGAGCATCATGAATATGCACCGTGCCCTTTTCAAAATTCCGGCCCACACGAAAGGCTTCTCCGTTATCCAAACGGTACTCCAATACCCCCGCGTAGCTGTCCCCCAGCCAGGGCTTAAACCTTTTTGCAGGGGGCAGGCTTCCGTCCCTGGCCCTGCGCCCTCCCTTAACGCCGTACAGCATGGCACGGATAAAGGCCTTGAGGGTGGATTTGCCGGCTTCATTAGGCCCGCAGATCAGGTTTAATCCGGGCCCGGGGCTCCAATTCACATCTTTTAGCTTGCCAAAGCCCTTTATTGAAATATGGGTAATACGCATATTAAAGCTCCTGCATTCTGTCCCTGAGGGACGTTATTTTGCCGGTTTCCAGGGCTTCCAGGCCCAAGAGCAGCGCCCTTTCCACAAGCTCCGACGAGGAAAGGGCATCCGCCGGGCCGCCTTCACCGGCTTCGTCCATACCGCTCGAGGCCTTTTCCTGGCTAAGCCTTTCCAGCATTGCTCTTACAAAGGCTCCCCTTGCCGTCATTTCCTTTGACAGGGAAGAAAGGTCATAGCCCCTCCGGGTTTGGTCCAAAAGCCTTAAATAGCGCCAATCCCCTAAAGAGGACGTTAGCTCCGGGATATTGGGCTGTTCCTCCGAATAGCCCTTAAGCAGAATACGGACAAGATCCCTGTCGGGATTAAGGCCTTCCAGAACGCCTAAAAGCTTCATCCGTATTTCCTCCCCGCTGCCTGCCCCTGTCAGATCGAGGCTGCGCTCCGCATAAAACCGAGCCGCAGTAGTGAAGGCTTTGATATCCATACGAGCCCTTTGTGCCCCCTCCTTTTCCAGGGACACAAGAAAAGCCCCATGCTCTCCCTTCTCGTCAAAGC
>JAEXPO010000496.1 GCA_023446675.1 Bacillota bacterium
TGCATCTTCTTCACTGACTTCACTGCTAATTGAGAAAATTTCAAAAATGCTTAGTCAAGCAACCTCAAGAGCAAGAGAGCTATTTGACAAAAAGTATATCATTGAAGATGATAAATATTATGAAAAAGATATAAACATGGTTAAAACACAATCCTTGAATTCAATGCTACTTAATATTCTTTCAGGATTTATGCTGATATTTGTGCTGGGATATGGTGGATATAAGGTAATTAGCGGGGAATTAACCCTGGGAGGTTTAATTGCATTTAATATTTATTCACAAAGATTATTCAGTCCGATAACGCATTTGGCTGAACTACACAGTGAATATTCTGCTTCTTTAATATCAGTTAAAAATATCGTTAATCTTTTGCAGATGAAATCTAAAGTAAACGACCCTCCTGTAACGGATCAAATTCAACAGAAGCAATTTCAAGGAGAGATTCGTTTTGTAAATGTTACTTTCGCATATGATTCGCTGCCTGTTTTTAGTAATATAAATTTTATCATTCCGGCAGGACATATTTACGGCTTGGAAGGAGAAAGTGGGTCCGGCAAAACCACTATTGTAAATCTTTTATATAGATTATGGGATGTCTGTGAGGGTTCGATACTTGTTGATGGAATTGATGTTAAGGCAATACCTCTGAGTATATTGAGAAAACTCATCGGAATAGTCAGCCAGGATGTTTATCTTTTTGATGATACTCTAAGAAATAATATTTCGCTAGGAGCAAATTTAGATGACCGAACGCTTTTTGAGTATTTAAAAAAAGTTGGATTGTATGAATGGGTTTTATCATTGAATAATGGATTGGATGCAATGGTTGGAGAAAGTGGGATACGTTTGTCAGGGGGACAGAGGCAAAGAATATCGATAATACGGGTTCTACTTCAGCAAGCAAAAATAATCATATTAGATGAAGTCACTTCTGCTTTGGACAGTAATACCGAGAATGAGGTTTTATCTGAAGCAATGGATTTATTGAGGGATAAAACGATATTAATTATCTCGCATAAAGATTCAGCACTGAAATGGGTAGAAAAAAGAATGATCCTTAACAATACCAGTCTTACCGTTGCTTAGCTGTAAGGAGCTACATGGTAAGCTGCGTTTTAAAACTTTGCCGGAATTCGGCATCAAAAAAGTAGGTGTTTTATAAAAAAGCGGCCTTTGTACACACTGACCATGAAATAGCGTAAAGCACATCACTCCGCTAGAAAATAGCGGGGTTTACCTTGGGATTTGTTTTTGTATTCAATGGACTTCCTGGGACATCCGCAGATACATGCCATGCAGTGGGTGCAGTTGCCCATCCAGACCGGCTTTCCGCTTTCCAGTCGGATATTGCTTGTGGGGCATAATTTGACGCATTTGCCGCAGCTGATGCAGGTGTCCGTGGTGTAAAAGCCTTTGTCCTTTACTCTCGCCCGGCTTTCGGATACCCTCATCGACCATGGCGCTTATGCCCAGGATTTGCTGAACCACGATTTTCTGATGACTTCCCTGAGCATTCAGACTCAAAAAGTGGATTTTGCCAAGAATTTCACAATACTCAATGCGGTTATCTACCTGTTGCTTGTCCTGGCGGCAGGGCTGGCGTTTGTGGTGCTGTTCACCCTTTCAAATACCAATATCTTCGAAAGGGTGCGCGAGCTGGCCACAATCAAGGTTCTGGGCTTCTACGACCGTGAGGTTTACACTTATGTGAACAAGGAAATGCTCATCTTTACCGCAATGGGGGTATTGGCCGGTCTCCCGGCCGGACGCATGGTGAGCGAATTGCTGACCACGGTGCTTAAAATGCCCTCCATTTATTTCGCGGTTTATATCAATCCTCTGAGCTATCTTATCTCCGGTTTGATTTCCTTTGGCTTTGCCCTGATTGTAAGCTTTATGACCAAGCGCACCCTTGACAGGATCAATATGGTGGAGGCGCTTAAAAGTGTGGAGTAGCTTAGTCCAGCTCAAATGCGCCTGTATAAAGCTGATAATACCGGCCCTTTTCAGCGATGAGCTGATCGTGGCTTCCACGTTCAATGATGCGTCCGTGGTCCAGAACCATGATTACATCGGCATTTTGAACGGTGGAGAGCCTGTGGGCAATGACAAATACCGTTCTGCCCTTCATAAGCTGATCCATGCCTTTTTGAACAATGGCCTCGGTTCGGGTGTCAATGGAGGAGGTGGCCTCATCCAGGATCATGACGGGAGGATCCGCAACAGCAGCTCTTGCAATGGAAAGAAGCTGGCGCTGGCCCTGTGAAAGGCCGCTGCCGTCGCCCTCCAGTACGGTGCTGTAGCCCTGGGGCAGCATGCGGATAAACCCGTCGGCGTTGGCAAGCCTTGCGGCAATGATGCATTCCTCATCCGTTGCCTCCGGCTTGGCATAGCGGATATTGTCCATTACGGTTCCCGTAAACAGATTGACATCCTGCAAAACCACGCCAAGGGAGCGTCGGAGATCTGCCTTCTTTATCTTGTTGATATTTATGCCGTCATACCGGATTTTTCCGTCCGCAATATCATAAAAGCGGTTGATAAGGTTTGTGATGGTGGTTTTGCCTGCACCCGTAGCTCCAACAAAGGCCACCTTCTGACCGGGCATGGCGTAGAGGGTGATATTATGGAGAACGGTCTTGCTTTCCACATAGCCAAAGTCCACGTCAAAAAAGCGAATTTCTCCCTTAAGTGGAGTATAGGTAACAGTGCCGTCGCCATGGGGATGCTTCCAGGCCCAGGTTTCGGTACGTTCCTCGCATTCCTTTATTTCGCCCATTTCATATTTTGCGTTGACAAGGGTAACATAGCCCGCATCCTCCTCGCTTTGCTCATCCATAAGCTCAAAAATACGGGAAGCTCCTGCCAGAGCCATAATCACCAGATTAAACTGCATGGAAATTTGGCCGATGGGGTTGACAAAGCCTCTGGACAGTGTCAGAAAGGAGACAATGGTACCGATGGTCAGCTCGTTGATGCCTGTCAGGCTCAGGTTTTTAACTCCCGCAATGCCCGCCGCACCGCCGATAACGGCCAGCAGCACATAGAGCAGAAAGCCCATATTGTTTACGATAGGCATCATAATATTGCCGTATTTGCCGGCCTCGGTAGCGCTGGCGCAAAGCTCTTCATTCTTGATATCAAAGTCCTTCTGAGCCTTTTCCTCATGACAGAAGACCTTAACCACCTTTTGTCCGTTAATCATTTCCTCAATAAAGCCGTTTACCTGGCCCAGGCTTTGCTGCTGCTTTATGAAAAAGACGCTGCTGTTTCCCACAAGTGCCTTCAATACCCTAAGCAGGATAAAGACAAACACCACGACAAAAGCGGTCAGGCCCACGCTTAGGTAAAGCATGGAAAAAAAGGCGGAGGCTACCATCATAATGGATGAAAACATCTGGGGAAGGCTCTGGGAGATAGCCTGGCGCAGGGTATCGGTGTCGTTGGTAAACCGGCTCATCAGATCGCCGTGGGTGTGGGTGTCAAAGTAGCGTATGGGAAGGGTCTGCATATGGGAAAACATCTTATCCCGTATTCTTTTCAGCGTACCCTCTCCGATGACGGTCATCATGCGGTTGTAGAAGAGGGTAGACAGGATGCCCACCAAATAAACCATTGCGATAACCGAAATGGCCTTAAAAAGCTCCGTGTACACAGGGTTGGTCTGGCCCACCATGGGGAGGATATAGTCGTCGATAAGAATCCTCAAAAACAGGGAGGAGGAGGCACCGGCAACAGCGCTT
>JAEXPO010000516.1 GCA_023446675.1 Bacillota bacterium
TGCGTATGCTGCTGGCAACGCTAATGGATGAACCTGTAAAAACAGCCCTCCCCTTTTATTCCATAAGACTTTTTTTTGAAGAAAACTGTGGAATGGAGGGTTTGAGGGCCTTTGAAGTCATTCACAAGCTGGAATCCATAGCCTACGATATAAGGCATGAGCCGGAGGATGTTCTTGGCAGCGCTGAAGCCGACACAAGTATTGCAAGGGATGGTCTTTTTATCACCTTCACTTCGGACAAGTCCCGGGAATCCATTGAAGGCCTGTTGTCGGATACCCTCCTTTTAAGGGATATGGATGTACAGGTAAGGCAATTGCCGTCAAAGGACAAAACAGAAGAGACGGCCCCTGAAGCGGGTTGCTGGGAGGGTGGGCCTAATGCCGGCGAAAATCCTGTGTCTGAGGATGAAGTCATTCCTCAGAGCGGTACGTCCGATACCTCAAATCAGATAAAGGCCGACAAGGCGGAAGCCGGTCACAGCCTTATCAGCGTACATGTAAACAAGCTGGATCTGCTTATGGACACGGTAGGCGAGCTGGTTATCGCTCAGGCTCTGGTAACTCATCATCCGGAGCTTAAGCAGGTTATCTTAAGTGATTTTTACAAAGCCTCCCGGCAACTGCAAAAAATCACCGATGAGCTTCAGGATATTGTTATGTCCATCCGCATGGTTTCCCTATCCCTTACCTTTCATAAAATGTACCGCCTGGTCAGGGATATCAACCGGAAGCTGGGGAAGGACGTGGAGCTGGAAATTCAGGGTGAAGAAACGGAAGTGGATAAAAGCATTATCGAGCAAATTGCCGATCCTTTGATGCACCTTATCCGAAACGCTATGGATCACGGCATTGAGTCACCAGAGGAGCGCATTTCCGCCAATAAGCCGGAGAAGGGAAGGATCTCTCTCGAGGCCAAAAATGTGGGAAGCGAGGTCTGGATCATAGTCAAGGATGACGGCAGGGGTCTGGATCGTGAAAAAATCCTTGCCAAGGCCAGAGAACGGGGGCTTTTGGTGAAGCCGGAGGCCGAGTATACAGAGAAGGAAGTGTACACTATTCTCTTTCATCCCGGCTTTTCCACCAAGGAAAGCGTCACTGAGTTTTCAGGCAGAGGGGTTGGCATGGATGTGGTGCTTCGAAACATTGAAAAAATCAGAGGTACTGTGGTTATAGACAGTCAATTCGGCAAGTCTGCCACCGTCACAATAAAGATCCCCCTGACCCTGGCCATTATACAGGGGCTGACCATTGGAGTAGGAAGCAATAAATACACCATCCCCATGCTTTCGGTGAAGGAAACCTTCCGGGTGAACGAAGAACAGATTTTTAAGGATATTACCGGAGAAGAAATGATCCTAATTCGAGGCCAGTGCTTCCCCGTTTTAAGGCTTAAAAGCTATTACCATCTTTCGGAAGGTGAAACAGAGCTCAAAAACGGCATGATTATCATTGTCGAAAACGAGTCCCAAAGCCTGTGCCTTTTTGCTGATGCACTTATTGGTGAGCAGCAGGTAGTGGTAAAAGCCCTGCCTGCCTATATAAAAAAAGTAAAGGGGGTAACAGGCTGTACACTGCTGGGCGATGGAAGCATCAGTCTTATACTTGATGTCGTCGCGCTTATTGATTTGACCCCATAAAGAAAGGACTTTTCAGTCATGGCTCATTTTGGGAAAACGCCAGGCTGGACACACCTTATGAAGCGTTTCCATGGATTCCATAAGAAAGGAGTTTAAGAATGACAAATCTATTAACGGAATTCACCCAGGAAGAAGATACTCAGAAAGGAAAATTTCTGACCTTTTCCTTGGGTAAAGAAGACTACGGTATTGAAATCAGCAATGTCAAGGAAATTATCGGAATACAAAACATAACCCAGGTGCCTGAGCTTCCTCCTTATGTCAAAGGAATCATTAATCTTCGAGGAAAAATCATACCTGTTATGGATGTCCGAATCCGCTTTAAAAAGGAAGAACGTGACTATAACGACAGAACCTGCATTATTGTCATCGAAATAAAGGAAATATCTGTCGGACTAATTGTGGATACGGTAACAGAGGTTTTGGCCATTTCCGAAGAAAACATTGTTCCTCCCCCCCAAATGAACAAAGGTTCCCAAAGCAAATACATCAAGGCCATCGGCAAGGCTGCGGGCGGTGTAAAGCTTATACTTGATTGTGACAGGCTTCTGGGCGAGGACGAGCTTGAAGAGCTTTCAGAAATAGCATAAACAACGAAAAGCCGGAAAAGGAGAATTTCCGGTTGAATAGAAGCAGGGAGGCTTACATATGAAATGGTTTTATAATTTAAGAATTTCAATGAAATTAATTCTGGGGTTTATATTGGTTGCCATACTTGCCGGCTCTATCGGAGGCGTGGGTATATATAGTATATATACCATAAACAGGGATTATACGGACATGTATGAAAATAATACAATCCCTCTGGATTATGTGGAAAAGGCGGCGGTATATTATCAAAGAACCCGAATCAATCTCCTGAACATGATTTTAGATCCTGACAACATGCAGTCGTATCTGGATAGGGTAGCTGAGCATGAGGGCATTGTCACCGAAAATCTGGAGAAGTATCAGGTTCTTATTTCCTCCGATGTGGAGCAAAAAGAATATGATAATCTTGTTAAGAACATGAGCAGCTATGAGGAACTAAAGCAAAGATGCTACGACCTGGTGCGCTCGGGTCGTCAGACCGAGGCCTTTGCATTGGCAAAGGGCGACATGACTGAAATGGCTGAAGGCATTAATACGATTATCGAAGAAATTTATAATGTCAATATAGCGCAGG
>JAEXPO010000534.1 GCA_023446675.1 Bacillota bacterium
CGGAAAGCCTAACATGCTCACCTCCGTGATGGACCTTTATCTTAATGAAAACTCACCCAGCTACGCTCTTCAAAGTGCACTTGGCATTGGCTATCAGAGCTTTACACCTTATGTGGATGCCGGTGCAGAAATGCAAATGAAGGCGTATACCAACGCCAGCGGCAGCAACAAGAGCATTACCCGTTTTCAGGAGGCCTACAACCAGATTGAATTTGATCCCAATATGAGAGAGCTTGTACTGGATCCTCCCTTTACCGAAGAGGAAACCCAGAGAATAAGGGAAATTATATCCGTGCTTCAAAATCTGTTCCTGCCTGAATACGACAAATACATCACGGGCATTACACCCATGAGCGAGTATGATAAGCTCATCGAAAAGGCAAGAGCAGCAGGAGCGGAGGATCTGGAGAATATTTACAACACGGCTAATGACCGCTTTAATAAGGGTAACTGACCGTTATAAAAGGTAAGAACAGACAAAAGAGCTTTAAGTCCGGGCAGGGAATTAAATCCCGATCCGGACTTAAAGCCGGTTTTTGACTAAACGGTTGGAATGCAATAGAATAAGGGTACTGGTTTTCTCAATAAAGCGCTGCGGGGTGGAAGGACATATGTCAGTTTCTGCAAATAAAAAGCTGTTTCAGCGTATCACCCAATACCGGCCAAACCGATTATTCTTCTATATTCTGGCCTGCTTTTTAAGCCTTGTGCTTCTTATTGCGGCCATTGGAGTATTTTACAGTGTCTACTCTTATAAAGCAAGGCAGTCGGATTACGAGGCAAAGGCTATTCAAAGCCAGCTTGCGGCCTCAGCGCTGTGTAGCGGTTATTTGCGCCCGGCAATGGAGCTTAATTCCAATGAGCTGAATCATTTCCTTATAAAGAGGTATTTAAGGCCTTATACCAAGGCGTCCATTGAACAGAAGCTGGAGCTGGCACTCATTCCGGTAATCCTGAACAACAACAGCAATCTGGCGGGAGGTATTGTGGATGAGCACTTTTTGTACAATGACGATGTTTCGGTTTTTACAGTCAACGGTATCGTGGATTTTTCATTGTTTCTTAAAAAATATTATGATTATACCGAGTATGATTTGGATTTTTTCAGACAGTACCTGGACAGCTACACGCCCTTTCTGTCCCTGCCGCCCACCCGCATACACCGCTATTATCAGAACCAGTCGAGCATTGTCCTTCCCATCATCTCTTCCGAATACATAAACGGGCATAATACGGTTTCAATTACCAATATCAATTTGTCCCAGCTTTCTGATATGCTTCACAATGCCAACTCCTTTACGGGAACACGCTTTATGCTGCTTAACAATATGGGTGAGCTGCTGCTCTCAAGTGATGAAGGCCTCACAGAGCCTGCCTCGGCCCTGATATCACAAAAGCAGCAGATTTTTCTGGACGACGGCTCCCTGTACGCGGAGGTGGACAACACCTCTTACTTTGTTTCCTATACCATTTTAAACGATTTTGGCTGGCAGTATTACTGCTTTACTCCTATCCGGCAGCTCATTCAGAAGAACAGTCAGATTATTTCCACCACAATCCTTTTTTGCTTTATATTGGTTATATTTGGCATTGCCCTATCCTTTCTTTTTGCATTTAAAATATACAATCCCATTCGTAATATCCGAAGCATTATTGAAAAAAACATCTCTCTGGACAAAAAGAACAATCGCTCCTTTGAAAAGCTTATACGATCGGAAGCCAATATTGACACCCTGGTGGACAGGTATTACGATATGCTGAACACAAAGAAAATAGGGTTTGAGCTGTCTCTGCTGGCATCGGTTATTCAGGATAAAATTCTGTGCTCAAAGGAAAGCTTCACACTCATGCTCCATGACAATTATGATTTTTCAGATCCTTATTACAGCTGCAATGTGATTAAATTCTGCTTCAATGACATTTTCTATGAGGAAATGGATGAGCAAATGCAGATTACCGTATGCCAAACCCTCAAGCTTCTCATTAATGAATATACTTTGAAGCTGGGGAAGAGCCTGACTATGGAGCTGGGGGACGGAATGTATGTCAATATTCTTAATTTAAAGACGGCTGAGGCATACGATGCCATTACCGATTGCTTTAAAGAGCTTTTGCAGGTATTTAATTATGACAGCGGCTATTATAACGTAGCCATAGGCCTTGGAACCATAAAAAACAGTGCCGTTCTAATTCCGGCCTCCTATGACGATGCCATGACCGCCATAGAATACAAATGCACCCATTCGGTTCTTCTGTCCAGAGCCTGCGATATGGAGATAAGCCATACCATCCACTATTCCCTTGCTACGGAGAAGAAAATCATCGGCCTTTTTGAGAAGGGGGACAGGACAGGGCTTCGAAATACCATTAACGGTATTGTATCGGAGCATGCCGCCCACTTTCTTTCCTGGCGGCGTATGCACAGCCTTCTAAAGCAGATTTACAATTCCGCAAGCCTGAAAAAAGAGAATGCCCCCAACCTTTTCGATGAGATGCAGATTGGCTGTACGCTGGATGAAAAGGTGGGCATGCTGTTAAATGCCTATGAATCTCTTATATCCACCGGCCTGGAGGAGGGAAGCGGCGAAAAGGTACTTATTTCAGCCATCCGCCAGTATGTGGATGCCCATTACGGCGAGGATATCTCCCTTGTGTGCCTCTCGGAAAAGCTGGGCTATAATTACAAATACGTTTCACGTATTTTCAAGGAGTACACCGGCTACAACCTTTCCGATTACATTAATATTGTCCGCATAGCCAAAGCCAAGGGCTTTATTGAGGATTCGGGCATGAACATCAAGGAGATTCAAACGAAGATAGGCATCCCCAGCCGGACCACCTTCAACCGCATATTTAAAAAATACGAAGGTGTTCCGCCCAGCAAATACAGGGAGCTTAATACCTATAATAAAATACTTGATTTTATGGATTTGAACCCGGAGGAGCAGGCGGAAAAGGGAACCTAATGTGCCCCCGGTGTTTACACTATGGATTTAATAGCCGGTCGGGCCTTTCACCCTTGAAGGCCGCCACAATGGCTTTGGCGCAGGCCAGACCCACATTTGACAGGGTCTCATAGGTTTCCGCCCCTTGATGAGGCGTGCAAAAGAAATTATCCAGTGTAAACAGGGGGTTGTCCCTTTGTGCCGGTTCTTTTTCAAAGACATCAATTCCCGCCGCCCCCAGCTGTCCGGTCTTCAGCGCCTCGTAAAGCGCGTCTTCATCCACCAGGGAGCCCCTGGCCGTGTTAATGAAAAGGCTGTCCTTGTTGAATTTTTTAAACATCTCCTTATTCATTATATGATGGGTTTCAGGCATGGCAGGTATGTGGAGGCTTACAATCTGGCTTTCCCTTAAGACCTCTGAAATGGAGGGCAGCAGCGTTACGCCAAGTTTTTCCGCGACCTCCAAATTCGGCGCAATGTCATAGGCAAAGAGCTGGCATTCAAAGGCAGAAAGGCGCTGGGCAAGGGTTTGAGCAATTTTTCCGAAGCCCAGAAGGCCTACCCTTTTACGGAAAAGCTCATGTCCGATAAACCGGGGCCATTGTCCTTCCCTTGTGGCCTGGTCCAACAGAGGGAGCCTGCGAAGGCAGGAGAGCATAAGCCCCAGGGCGATTTCCGCCACCGAGTTATAGGATTCCCGGGCGTTGGTTACGTAGATTCCACGGCTTTTAGCGGCATTAAGGTCGATATTGTCTACCCCCAGCCCAAACCTGGCTATAATCCTGAGCCTGGGTGAAAAGCTGAAAACCTCATCGGTCCAATCATCCAGACCGGCTATAACGCCGTCTACCCCGGGCATTATTTCTCTCAAAGCGTCCTCTTCCAGGCGGGGAAATTCTGTGCATGGCTCTAAAACCTCAAAGGCGTTAGCCTCGAGCAGTTGCTTTGCTTCCGGACAGCATTCGGAAAACCGGGTTGCCGTCACAAGCACCTGTTTTTTGTTACTCATGGAAGCTCCTTCTATTCTGTTATAATGCCAATGCTTATGGCAATGGCGTATTTATGGGTAAGGCCTCAGTCCTCAAATTGGTATTTTTCAAACAAAGAGGTGAGCCGGACCAGCTTATCAACCTCCAGCCTGCCTATGCCGTTAAGGTCGGCGGGGTTTTTGGTGCGGGTATGACAGCTTCCCAGCACGCCTTGGCTCTTTAAGAAGTACTTGGCGTTAACCGGATAGACCTGCCGCTCAATAAGTGCCGATACGGTGAGAAAATCACCAATTTGCCGGGCCTTTTCCGGTTCCTTGGCAAAATTATCACACAGCCATGCGTAGAGAGATAGCTGGAAATTGGCCATGACCCCGCTGAAGCCTGCCGCTCCAAGCTCAAGGGTTTCCGGAAGGCTGGCGGTATTGGCGTTGAAAAGCTTCATCTGTGTCCCTGTAATTGCGTCCAGCTTTGCCTTCATGCTGGCAATATCACAGCTGGTATCCTTAATAAAGTAAAACCGCCCTGTTTCTGCGCACCATTTGAGCTTTTCCGGCGAAATGAGACGCTTGTAAGGGTAGGGGCATTCGTAAAAGCCCAGGGGAAGATCCGCCGGAAGCTTGTCCAGCAGTTCTTTCAGATTTTCGTGCCACAGGGCGTCACTCTCATTTTCCTTTGCCAGCCGGTTTGTCAGAAGAATGACCGCATCGACCCCGGTAGCAGCAATCATGCAAAGCTCCTTAGCCTGATCCTCCAGGCTCTCGGAGACATGGCCTGAAGCGATAACGGGAACTCTTCCGGCAGCCGTTTTCTTCACAAAACGTGCAATTTCCACCCGCTCCTCGAGGGAAAGGAAGAACATTTCACTGGACTGGCAGACGGCAAACAGTCCGGCAGCTCCGTTTTCTATGTACCAGTTTACCAATCGTTCCAGTGATGCGTAATCCACCTCATTACCGTTTGTAAAGGGTGTCAGCATGGTTGGCCATACGCCGTTGGGAAATCTCTTACTCATTTTGTTTATCCTCCTGTATTAAATAAATGGGCCGTTTATTCCTCTGTCCAAAAGGTGGGAGCGGACAAAAGGCCCTGGGGCTTAAGCTGGTATTCATAGCTCCACTTATTGCCTGTGGTTCTCCAGATATTTGGGCCCTGCCAGGTTTCCGTGTGGTCAATATTATGCAGTGCTCCAAAGGTATTGAACCGATTACCGAAAACGGTAATCTCAAGGAGGTGATCGCCCTCTGAGACGCTTTCTAAGCTCAGGTGATAGGGAGCAAAGGCCAGGGGAACGGCCTCCTTCCTGTCCAGTACCATCTTCATAAGCGCCCCTCTGTAGTGGGGAGCCTCCACAAAGAGCTGCCCCTCCTGACAGGAAAAGGGTATGGTATAGCTGATATTTCCCCCATAGAAGGGCAGCCCCTGACGAGTAAAATCACCATAAAAAACGGTTTCAGGCAGTGCGGTCAGATGCTTTTCCAATCCGCTTACCTGCACCCCGAAGGCCCCAAGAAGATAGCACCATTCCACATTCGTTTTTTCGCCAAAGGGCAGGGCCAGGATCAATTCATTGCTGCCTTTATTAAGAGGCGGGAGGGACACGGTTTTTATGGCCTCATCGACAAACCAACCCTCCGGCTGGGTATTGACCAGAACGCCGTTGACCCATAGCTTTGCGCTTTCCAGCTCCTCGGCTGCAAAACGGGCACCCTCAACCTCCACCTTAGAATGGACGGTAAACTTAAGCCTGAGCTCGTGACTGGGAGGAGGGGGCGCGGGGTTGACCCATGGCTGGGCAAGTGCCTCCATACGAAGGGGATAACCGCATTTTTTACGAAACAGGTTATCAATTCTCAGAATTTCCTCTCTGGGCTGCCATAGACCATCATTGTCAAACTGATACTCTGCCAGATCCAGTAAGAGCACATTAGGCTCCGAAAGGCTGTATGACTGAGGCTGGGGGAGGTAATGGGCCTCACGGGGCAAGGATAGGAGCGGGCTAATCAGCGTATATTCGCATCGGCCGGGAGACAGCTCCATAAGCAGGCTGTCATGAAAGGAACCATGCCAGACTACAACTGTCTGGCCGTCCTGGTAACGGGCTCCCATAGGTGTCAGTTCACCGTTAAGGGTGTTATACAGAACGGGTATCCATTCCCCCTGTATGACAATGGTATTCTCTTCAATAAAAGCAATATCCGGATTCTTCGCCTTGTTCACATGGCAGACGAAGAGCCAGCGGTTTTCACCATCGGTTCGCATCTGATAAAACAGGTTTCCAGCCCGAACGCCGGTCTCCACATGCTCCACCTTCGTGCCGTCGGTTCCGTCAAGAGGCCGCATGGTGATGTCAATATCGCGGTAAGGCTCAAGAGCCTTCAAAAGAGCTGATGCGGAAAAGGAAATACAGGTGCTTCGCTTTGCCAGATCGGTTCCGCGGCTGCTGGGGACGGCGTCAATTAAGGCCGCAGGTTCGCCTGCAAACAGTATTTGTCCTCCGCTGTCTCTGAAGCTTTCAAGCCGTTTCAAAGTTCCGTCCCTAAGGGTGCGGCAATTGGGCACAACAATGACATCATAGGCCATTTCACCCATCCTGAAGCGGTTTTCGTCCGGCTGCTCCGGGGTTTGATCCAGCAGGGACTCTGAGATAAAATCAAAGTCAATAAGGCCGAAGAGAAGCCACTCGATTAGGCGTGTGAAATTTTCCTCCAGCTCCATTCGTATTCCCGAGGTCTGGCTCTGAGTGCCCCAATACAGCCAGTAGGATTCTATGGGATGGATAACCCCTACCCGCACATGGGGCTTCCCACGGGTAAGGGCTGTGTTCAAGCGGGCAAAATGATCCTCAATAAGAGGGTATTCCTTATACCAGGGCGACTGGTAGCCGATGCTGGCAGGATAATCCCGCTTGGCCTCGCCGGCCATGGACATCCAGGTGAGATGAGGCACTCTTACCGTAACACCCAGGGCAGCCTGCCAGTCCCCGGCAAGCTTGTGGCCCCTAAAGTCAAAGTCCCAGCCGGTAACGCCGTATATCTCACTCATAACGCCTTCCCGTCCGAAGGCGTGAGCCACGCTCTGTGCCTGTTTTAAAGTGGACAGCTCCCGCCTGTCGCAGAGCATGTCAATACCCGGAAGAGCAAAGCTTTTTAAGGGGCGCATGGCCTCGCCCATGGTGAGAGTCTGGGAAAACAGGGTCCATTCGCTCATCATATGCCCTGTCAGCATAAGTCCGTTATCCGAGCACCAGGAGCCCACATTGTCGCAGAAGGCCTGGGAAAAGCGTTCACAGATATGGCGGTGGTACCGGTAGCGGGTTTTTGAAACCCTGTCCTCCGGCAGCTCCCAGAAGAGCTCGGGCAGCATGTCCAGCAGGGAATCCCCGTAGGTGTCCCTGTAGCTTTGCTCCAGATCATCCGTAAAGGGGAGCAGCACCGCAATACGTTCAAAGGGATCCCTCAGCCTCTCCTTATGGCAAACCTGGGGCTCGTCGGTAAAAATGGAGGGTATGGATTTGCCGAAATCTGCGCCCAGCTTCTCCCTGTATTTTTCGTGTGTTACTTCAATGAAACGATCAATGGCTTTTTTGTCCAGGGTATTTACATAGGACTCATTATTGAACCAGGGTGTGGCCCCTGATATTTCCAGGCTCGCGTCCCAGGTCTTTTCAGTTGGCTGTGCGGATTTATCCACCCTTCGGTAGGCTGAAAGCTCTCCTTTGTCATTAAGCTCCACCTCATACCGGGCAAGATGGGTTCTGTCCTCTGTGCGGATAGCCTTGGCTGCGGACATCAGAGCCTCATCCTCCCCGCCCTTTTTAAATCCGGCAGGCTCCAGAACGAGAAAACGGGAACGAAAGGCCCTGTCCTTTGTTACAAGGCCCCCGGCGCTGCCTGAGGGCCAACGGTCCTCATCGTAGAGCCAGCAAAGCATATTTTCCTTTTTTGCCTTCTCATTGCAGAAACGGACATGATCAAAAAACGTATCGCCCAGATATTCGGTATCCAGGCCCACACGGCAATGAACATGGAAGCCGCCCATTCCCATTTCACGCATCTGGTCAATTTGCTTTTCCATGGTTTTATTGTCAAGCTTTGTGTTCCACGCCCAGAAGGGGGTACCCCTGTACTCCGAGGTGGGGGAGGCAAATAGTACGGGGTCCAGTCGTTGAGCCTCGTTTTTCTTGTACAGCATAGGCTTAGTTACCTGCTTTCCTGTCAATTTGAGTTCTGAATTCATTTGGAGTCATTCCCATGTAGCCTTTAAACAGCTTGAAAAAGTATTTGGGGTTTCGGTACCCAATCTCCCCCGAGATCCGTTCCATGGTAAGAGGCGTGTCCCGTAAAAGCTTCCTGGCCTTATCCATGCGTACCCGCGTCAGGTATTCGTTAAAGTTTTCACGGGCCTTAAGCTTGAATACATGGCTAAGATAGCTGGGATTAATATAGAAGGCTGCCGCTATGGTCTCAAGAGTGATTTTTTGACTGTAATTTTTATCGATATGGGCTTTGATTTGGTTCATAAGCTGCTCCTGGCTGCTGCTGGAGTTCTGGACCGATTTAAAAGCCAGGGAGATGTACCCGGTAAGCTCTCTTTTCATCCTTTCCAAATCCGGATCGAACTGGTAACGGTGAAAGGCAATTTCAACGGTGGCGTTGCTGTCCTCTCCGGACTGCTCCGTATAAGCGTTTACAAGCTCCATAAGCTTCCCGCACTCCTTCATGATTATACCGAAGGGTGCATCAGCCTGAGTTAATCGGCTTATAAACACCTCCATTATCTCAGGAATGCTTTCCGGGTTGTAGCGCATGGAAAGAAACAGGTTATGAATTTCCTCACTTGTGTGGAGCTGCCTTTGGGGCGGATTGTCCTGCCTCAGAACACAGCGTGTCTGGGAAAGCCGAACCTGAGAAAAACGCTCCCTGTTTTTTAGATACAAATCATGGGCGGCGCTGAGGCCAACCGCCGGTTCGCTTACAGCGATATACTGCACGCTCTCCGGTCCCTTTCTTTCAAGGAGATCCACAATCCTGTCGGAAGGGGAGGCCAGCCCGTTCGCTTTCTTTCCCGTATAAAGCAGCAGCACAAAATACTCGTATTTGTCCGCCGGGTTTTCCATAGGAACGGCGCGGACCTCATCCCTATAGCCGGAGCAAGCCTCCTCCAGCGCTCCCATGAGATGGGGATAATTTGTCCGTATGCTTATAACCCTCATTTCACGGATGCTTCCGTAAAGGCTTCCAAACTCCTGCTCCTGCTCACTGTCCCAAGGATGAATAAGCAGATTAAACAGCTTGTGGCCGTGAGCGCGTCTTTTAAGCATCCCCAGCTCCTGGGCCTGCTCCATCCGGTGCTTGCTGCTCTGAGCCCTTTCAATGGCTTTTTGGAGCTGCTTATGCATTTCCTCGGCTGAATAGGGCTTAAGCACATACCCCACCGCACCGTTTTCGATGGCGGTGCGCATATAGGAAAAATCCTGATAGCTGCTGAGAACAATGATTTGCTTATCCCTGTACTGGGTGCTGACCTTCTGCAAAAAGTCCACCCCGTCCATTTCCGGCATCTTCATGTCGGATATGATAATATCCGGGTCCTCCTCTTTAACAAGCTTCAGTCCCTCTACGCCGTTTCCGGCCTGACCAACGCATGTGAGAGGCATAGCCAGCCGGCTGATTTTTTTAACAAGCCCTTGACGAATAAACATTTCGTCATCCACAACAATATAGCGGTAAATGGGTTCTTCCTCATGCTTAATCAACTG
>JAEXPO010000578.1 GCA_023446675.1 Bacillota bacterium
ACTTCCCAGAGCAGTACGAGCGTCTTCGTAAATTGCACTTAAACGGTTGAACCGCCGTATAGGGAACCCTATGTACGGTGGTGTGAGAGGTCGGCTGCTCAATTAATGAGCAGCCTCCTACTCGATCATGAAATACATTGGCAAGAACAAGCCGCGCTATTTAAGCTTTTTGCGCTAAAACTCCTATAATCTATAGGAACACAAATGAAAAGGGCTACTTTATAATTAGGGTAACTGATAAAAAACCAGGGGGAAAAATGAAAGGGCAAACAGAAGTCAACAGGCTTTGCATGGGCTGCATGTCCCAAATCGATGATAAAGAAAAGCCGTGCCCCCATTGTGGCTGGCATGAGCAAAATGAAACCGTTTCTCCCCCCCAGCTTCCGCTTATGACTATTTTAAACGGAAAGTACCTGGTAGGCCGTGTCCTGGGAGAGGGCGGGTTTGGCATCACCTATCTTGCCTGGGACTTAAATCTGGACATGAAGGTAGCCATAAAGGAATATTATCCCTCCGGATTTGTTGTGCGGGAGAATACTGCATCTACCACTGTTACTCCCTTTTCCGGCAGCAAGCGTGAATCCTATTACAATGGCCTCGGTAAATTTGTAGGTGAAGCTAAAAGCCTTGCTAAATTTTTCAGCCTTCCAGGCGTGGTTCTGGTTAAGGACTTTTTTAAGGAAAACGGAACCGCCTACATTGTTATGGAATACATAGAAGGTATTACACTTAAGCAGCACCTTAAGGAACAGGGCGGGAAGCTCCCTGCCGACCAGCTTCTTCAAATGGTAAAGCCTCTTATACAGTCCCTTGCTCAGATACACAGGGAGGGAATAATCCATCGGGATATCAGCCCGGATAATATTATGCTTGCAAGTGACGGGGCGGTTAAGCTGCTGGATTTTGGTGCAGCCCGGTATATTTCAAGCGATGGGGCTAAAAGCCTTTCGGTATTGCTGAAGCCAGGCTATGCGCCGGAAGAACAGTACCGCTCCCGCGGCGAACAGGGGCCCTGGACCGATGTCTATGCCCTGTGTGCCACCCTTTATAAAGCCTTAACCGGTGAAACACCCCCGGAATCCATGGAACGAGTCATTGAAGACAATCTTGCTCCTCCGGGCCAATTAGGGGCCGAGATTACCCAAGCACAGGAAAAAGTGCTTCTGGATGGGCTTGCCGTCTTCAGTAAAAAGCGGATACAGGACATGGGAGAGCTTTTTAACGCTCTTTATTCAGATTCAGTTTTAAGAAATGAAATTGAACTACACCCTTGTGAAGCAACTGTGGCGGCTTTTAAGATTGGAGAATCAGAAAAAGTACATACAGGTTCCGATTCTACGAAAACAGATAAATCAAATAAAGAGAAAACTTATGATAAGGGAACGGAAAGAACCCATCAACCGCTCTTTTATCTTGCCTGGGTATTGCTTGTACCTGCACTGGCATTAATGCTTAATTTTGGCATGGAGCTGAGGCTGATTATTCTTTTTATAGCCGATTTAGCCTGTATGGCAGTCATTGCCCTGCGCCGTTCAAAGGCGGGAAACATAGAAAAATTGTCGGTCCTGGGCGTATTATGCACATTAGCCCTTTTTGCTACGGGGATCTATCTCGGCGACAACTCAAGAGCCTTTGGCTACGGCGGGGATCCGGATCCGGGGTTTGCTGCGGGGTATGGGGCGGCTCTGGTTTTCATTCTGCTTCTTTTGATTCAGTCAGGTTGGAAACTCTTTGGATTTCAAAAGGGTAAAAAGTACACGTTTTTCCTTGGCTCAGGGATATTTGCCTGGGCACTTACTGCCTGCATAGCTTCAGGGATGCTTTACAGTGTTGTAAAGGATTATAACTTAAACAGTGCGGAACGGACGGTAAGCACAAACGCAGATGAACAAAATACGGAAGTACCGCTTGATTTAGAAAGCTTGGACTATCCCTCAAATTACTCCACAATTGACAATACAAGCAGTTTTGCCAGGGTCTGGGGTGACTGGTTTTACTATGCCGACAATAAGCGGCTGTACAAAATACGTGTGAGCACAGAGCTTTCGGAGATGGGGATCCTCGTTTCTGCGTCTGAAAGCGGCAGCAGCCTTCTGGAAAAGTCTATTGTCATTGATACCAGTATTCAAACATTTCTTATAGCTACAGATCCCTCCTCTAAAAGAGATGTGATTTACTATAATTGTTATAAAGAAGTAGACGGTGCAAGCGTTCAGGTTATTTGCAAGGCCAATCTTGACGGTACGGAAGAAAGAGTTCTGGTTCAGGCATCAAACTTCGGAAGTGTATTTGCTCTTGACAGCGGCTGGCTGTATTACATGGATTTTTCAACCTGCCAGATCTTCAGGATAAATCCTGAAAACCAGGAATCTGAGCTCGTGTGTGACGTTGGAGGGGCCTGGGGTAAAGGTTATGGTTCTCTGGATATGGTATACGACGGGAAGATATACGGGAGTTATAAAAACAGCGAGAACTGGTTGGAGAGCGAATGGACTTACTTCTGCACCGGAACGGACGGACAGGAACTCATTGAGTATAAAAACGCCTATGATATCCCGGCGTGGGTTCTCAATGCTCATTTTTACTTTACGACTGAG
>JAEXPO010000647.1 GCA_023446675.1 Bacillota bacterium
TTTCCGGCTTGTCCCAAATATCCACATCAACAACAAGGCTCTGGGTAAACTCACCGTCCCCCGTGAGCGGCCCTGTACCAAAGACGATATAAGGAAAAGCAAGCTTTGGCGGAGCGTCCTCCGCATAGGTATCGGGCAGAATGCTCCGAAGAGCGGTGCAAAGGAACTGGTTAATCTGCGCTATCATCATCCCCGGTTCCCTCGCTTTCATCAATTATCCCAAGGGCTTTGTTTTCGTCCTCAATGTATTGGAGGTATTGCCCTTCAATCCGCCGGATATCCTCAATATGGGCAAAGGTGGTGTCCCGGACAATACCCCTCTTGGGCTGATTGCTGGAGCCCAGTTCACTATCCGCACCGTACCAGGTGCCGTGCTTCAGGCCAATCACAAGATCACCCTCCTGCTTTCGCACCCAGAATTGAGTGGAACGGTAAATACGCTTATGCTTCTTCATGCCGGGCAGCTCCCTGAACTTTTCAATCATCCGTTTCCGGAGGAGCTTGCCCACATCCTTTAGGGCCGCCCGTGTAAGCTCCTGGAGGGTGTATTTCGTGCGGTCTACCTTGGATATGTACTCCACACCGTTTTTTGTTATTTTAACGGGACTTGGAACAGCCATACCCTCAACCCCCGCTCACCATGCCCTGGCAGACAAGCTCTGTGAATTCCCCGTCCTTGTCATAGGCCCGGATTATTTTATAAACCCTTTCTCCGGCCTGAAGGGCGGTTTCCTCGTTATAGTCGGCGCTGCGTACAATATACATCCGCTCCGCCCGCAGCCCCTGGGCCGCTGCCTGATAAAATTCGGACTGGCGGACAGAGGTTTTCTGTGCATACACCTGGCGGGAAACCGGGGTTTTAATTACATTCCCCCGGTCATTGGTGCCGGAAGTATAGGCAATAAGCTTTATTACATCCTTAAACATCCTCCGGCACCTCCGTGTATTCCGCCGCCAGGGTGAGCCGCACCTTTATAAGGTCGTACACCCGCTGATACTTTTCGGAATCCTCGTTATTCAGCCCGAAATGAGCCTTGCAGTATACCGTCACCGCCTGATTTATTAAAGGATCCTCCGCGGACTCGTCAAGCTTGGCCGCCGTCACTCCGGACAGCCTCAAATCCAGGCGGGCCGCTTCCATAAGGCCGGTTATTTCCTCATCAAAGGCCTCCGCCGTTATGCGAAGGGCCGTTTTCACAGCGTCAAGAAGCATCTGCCCTCACCCGTCCTTTCCCTGCTCTGCTTATGTCCATTAAGAGCCGGACTTTTTGAGATAGGCAAAAGCCCTGGTGGTGAGCACATCCCCGTCCACAATGGCATAGCCCATATAATCGGTATTTCTGGCCTTCATGTGGTCCTCGGTGTAAAGGGTCATGTTCTCGTTGCAGTTGAGGACATAACCCTGGGCCGCATTGCCAAAAAGAATGCCATCCGTAGGAATGCTGTCGTCCGGCTTGACAGGCAGGCCGAACATACGGCCCACGCCTCCGGCTGTCACATCGGGAATAAAAAGGGGCCGCCCGTCCAGGTCCTTAATTCCGGCCAGCCGGTTCCATATGGTGGTGCTTTTGGCATAAATGCTGGAGCCATTGACATAGGCGGCGCTTATTTTGGCCATGGCGGCGGTGAGGTCATCGTAATCCGGTTCGGTGGTGTATGTAACAATCTGAGGCGTTTGGGATTCTGCCTCAATAGCCGTAATAATGCCTCTGGCCTGAGGCTTAAAGGTGTCCCCCTCACCGGGCTTTCCTTTTCCGGACACAATACCCTTGGCCAGAGCCGCGCCCATCTTCTCGGCAAGCTTGGTGGTAATATAGGCAATGAAGGCATCCATTGCCATTTTCTTAAGCTTCCAGGATACGGTGATGCATTTGGCCAGCTCACAGCCGGTAAGAGTCAGCTCACCGACAGCCACATCACTATCGCCCACTTCCGTTTCCTCGTCGTACCATTCGGCGTCGGTACCAGCAGCGGTTTCCTTCTTGATGGTGAGGTCACCGGGAACAAAGGTCATTTTGGCGTCCTTCAGGATGGGATAAAGGCCCTCGGCTTCCTTCCAGATACCGGCTGCCACTGTTTCGGGAATGACTACCGCATGAGTTCCGGCGGTCTGGGTAGCGTCAACGGGATTGAACTTGTTCATAATGGCCGATTCTGCTTCATTAAGCGCTTTGCCCATCATCATCTTGCCCCAGGCAGCAAGGTATTCCTGCTTTTCGTTTCTGGGGTTCTGCCGGGTGGAATCAATAACACCGGCTGCGGCAGATTCACCGGCACCGGCACCCTGGCCGGTTATATTCTGAATTACCGGATCGGCGGGAACCTGGTCTTTCAGAGCGTTCATATTGGCCTGGGCCTTTGCCTGGGCTTCATAGACGGAATCCAGATCCTTAATCTCCTTTTCCTTGGCCTCATAGTCTGTAATTTTCCCCTCGTTGATAAGGTTCTGGGCCTCCTCCAGGAGCTTTGCCCGCTTGGCAAGGTATTCCTTTCTGTTCATCGTTCTTCTCCTCTCAATTTTAAAAGATTCAACCTGGCGTTATAGGCGTCCAGGCTTTTCACGCTAATTCCCTGCGGGATTTTGCTGTAATCAAGCGCCCCCGCATAAGCTACGGCCTTTAAGTGTGCGGTTATTTCCATAGAAAAATACTGCGCTGCGGCTTCACCGGTCAGCCAGCTTTCAGCCTCCACCATCTGGCGGATAGCATCCATGCTGACGCCGGGCGCTAAATGCTGTGAATAGACGTTCAGTATGCCTTCCTCAATGGTATCCAGGGTGTCGGCCAGCTTCCGAAGCTCGGAGGCGTTGCCGGTTATATCCCCAATCAGGGGCTTATGGATCATGAAATAGGCGTTGCCGGGAATAATGAGCCGGTCACCGGCCAGAGCAATGACCGAAGCGATGGAGGCCGCCAGGCCGTCCACCCGGACGGTTTTCATGCCCGTATGACGCTTGAGCATGTTGTAAATGGCCATCCCAGCAAACACGGAGCCTCCGCCGCTATTGATGTAAATATTCAGATTTTTTCCCTTGGCCCCGTCAAGGAAGCGCTTCACTGCTTCCGGGTACTGGTCCGTATCATCCCAGGCCCCCCACCAGCTGCTCACAATATCCCCGTAAAAGTAGAGCTCCGCTGTTTCAGCCGTCGCATTCCGAATTTGCAGCAGGCTTGCCAGATTGTCCTGAGTTGGTCTTGGCACTTTCTTCACCTCCCTCCAGGGTACTTTCTGTTAGCAGCGCCTTTGCTTCCTGAAGCAGCCGCTCCGCCTTGTTCACTAAGGCGGTATCCAGCCGCCGGATAGGCTTATCCCCGCCCTCAATAGGGCCCATGTTTAGCACCCAGCGCCATTCATTGGGCAGCATAGCCCCCCTGTCCACCATTTGCATTAAATTAAGCTTGGTGCTCATGGAAGCGTATTGCAGACTGGAAGCCTCAAAGATGATTTTATTTCCAAAGCCTCTTTCCTTGCGGGTGAAGCATTTCCGGGTGTATTCCCCGCTCATCTGCATGGCCAACGGTTCAATTTCGCTTTCATAATAGGCGTTCCACTGGTCCTCCGTGTATTTGCTTTGAACTATGGCATCGTTGGTATTAAAAAAGCTATATATCCGCTGCGTGGTTCTATCCATTTGGGCCGCATTGGGTACATAGCTTTCCGGTTTAATCTGATCCACATCGTATTTGGGGTCCGTGGCTGCCGCTCCCCCGGACTCTGAATCAATGGAAAGATAATTCCTTGCAAACTCTTTTACATTCTTTTGGATATCCTCGGGCTTAAGTACTGACTTGAACTTCAGGAGCCACTTAATCACATTGCTGTTCTGCACAGCCTTTACAATGCCCTGGTCGGTGGTGCTTACAATCTCCATCAGCGCGGTAATGGCCGCCGCGGGACTCTCTCCGAAAATATCATTTTCATTGAAGTCCTGCCTTAAATGGATAATGTCCCGGTAAGAGAAGGTGGTTATTTTACCGTTCCGCAGGGTGAACTTCAAAAGAAGCTCGCCGGTTTTTTCATAAATTGCTTCCACCGCCACGCAAGGAATGGGAAAGAGCTGATAGGGATAACCCCATTCATCCCGGACAATCAGGGCAAAAGCGTTATTGTTCAGCGCAAGCTGGGTGGCAAGCTTTTCCTGGAGCATTTGCCCAATCATAAAGGGGTTCGGCTCTTCCAGAAGGAAGCGCATATAAGGGTCAGGGTTGGTTTTCAAGCCTTCCGTGCTTTCCCGGATATGCTTGGCCAGGAGCTTTCCCACCGCCTTAGCCTTAGGCCGGACGCAGGAGCGCACAATATCCGATTCATACAGCCGCCCGTTCCAGGTGTAGAAGCCGTTGCCCCGCTCTGTGACCATCTGCAAGGCATAGCCCGCATTATTGTACACTTTGTTTTTGAATAACCGTTGGAATATTCCCAAGGGTTCACCGCCTTTCATTAGCTTTAAATCATGTTCATGTAGTCCTGCATTTTATCCTGAAGAACCACATAGGCGTCCAGGAGCGCCGCCAGACCATCAATGCGTCGGCGCTGGTTTTTGGTTTTGCTGGGCTGGATATTCAGGTTCTTGTCCGTCTCAATAGCCGTATTGCTCAAACACCATTTGTCTATGGGATTGTTGTTGTACACAATAAGCTTGCTTTCCAGGTCGGCCCCCAGCTTCTTCATGGGGCCGGAGAGGGTTTTCTTGCCTTGAATAACCGGAACCATGGCTTCCACTCCAAAATATTGAGTCATTTCTTCCACCCAGTACTTGGCGGACCAGGAATCATAACCAATCCAGGGAAGGTATACCCCGTAGTCGTTCATCACTTCCAGGAACCATTCGGTAACATACTTGGCATGAACGCTGTTCCCTGGGCAGGTTCGCAATAGGCCTTGCTCGTGCCAGTTGTCGTAGGGAATGTTATCTTCCTTGGCCCTGGTTTCAAGAAGGTCCTCCGGCAGCCAGTACATTTGAAGAACATAGGTGTTTTCATCCTCCGGCACTTTGAAAAGAACCTTGGCAGCGGTGAGGTCGGTGGTACTGGAAAGGTCAACGCCGCCAATGCCATACTTGGGTTTGAGGGTCTGAAGGTCGAACAGCTCCGTGTTATTAAGCTGTTCAAAGGTAAGCCAGGCTTCGCTGGAAGTTTCACGAATATTAAAATCCTTGCAAAGAAGGTTTTTCACCTTGTATGGGTTGGCTTTGGCCTGGTCCACCTTTTCTTTGAGTTGAGAAACGCTTTTAATGGTACCCAGGCCGGGGTTGGCTTTTATCCAGCAATCGGGGTCTGTCCATTCGTCCCGTTTGTCTAGCTCATAGATAATGGGAAGAAGCCGATCATTCTTCCGGCCGCCGGGATCACCGTAGCCATTAATAACCTGCTCGGCCTCTTCGTATTTGTTGTCATAAACACATTCCCGAATAGTACCGGCGGTGGTGGTTATGAAAATTTAGGGCTGCTCCCTGGCGGTTTTGCCGTCAACAATAACGTCATACAGGTTCATGTCCTGCCAGGCGTGAATTTCATCCATGAGGGCGCCGTGGACATTGAGTCCGTCCAGGGTGTCGGAGTCGGAACCCAGGGGCTTAAAAAAGCTGTCGTTGAATTCGCTGACCATTTCACCCACAAGGGGCTTAATGCGCTTAAGCAGCACAGGCGATTTCTTTACCATGCGCTTGGCTTCAAGCCAGATAATTTTCGCCTGGTCCCGTTTGGTGGCGGCAGCTTACACCTCCGCGCCCGGCTCACCATCGGCAATCATGAGGTACAGGCCGATAGCCGCCGCCAGAGTGGATTTACCGTTTTTACGGGCAACCACCAAAAGCACTTCCTGGTGCTTCCGGGTACCGTCCACCTTATGCACAAAGCCGAAGGTGGCTGCAACAAGGGCTTTCTGCCACAGCTCCAGGAGGAAGGGCTTGCCGCCAAGCTTACCCTTTGAGTGCTTGCAATAGCTTTCTATGAAGTCAATGGCGTGCTGGGCCTTGCTATGGTCATACACCCATACGGACTTCCGGTCATTGATAATGCTTACAAGCTCTCTATATACCTTGTAAACCTTCTGGCTGACCTTCCCCCGGTTCCGCTGAATCCATTGGTAATATTTGAGGACAGGATTTGTATCCGGATCAAAGCCGACATAGCCAAGCTGACGGGCCGTAGAGCTCATTTGTTCTTCACAAAGCTGTCGAAGCCATCATCCTTCTCCGGTTTCACGTCCTTAGGCAAAAGGTCGGTGAGCTGCTTCATTACTGTCATGTGATTTTTACTCAGGGAGGTGTACACCTCCACGGCAGCGGATTTCTTTATACCCCGCTGGTTTTCCCCGTTTTGGTATTCCTCCGTGGTTCCGTTCAGATTGATTTCCTCCCGGAGCTCCGACAGGGTAGCCGCCATGAAAGCGGCATTTTCAATTAAGGAGGCAACGGCCTTTTTGGTCTTGGGCTCCAGGCCGGAAAACTTCTGATTCAGCCGGGCCATTTCTCGCTTTATTTCCTTCTGCCTTTCCTCTTCTGTGCGTAATTGCTGCTTCATCCTCTCACCTCTTTCCATGTTTCACTACACCCCCCTATAGGACGGCTTGTGTATTCTTCGGAGGGTTGCCCTTCGGTCCCCGTCTGTAGGGGGTCCCTCTTTTTTATGGGGGGGATATGTGAGTAAATATTTTCAAACTTTTACCAAATCACCGTTGACGTTGAAAGTCACATCCTCACGGGTGACGCCACTGCCGGAAGAATGGTGCTCCTGGTTGTGACAATCCTGACAGGTGTATTC
>JAEXPO010000005.1 GCA_023446675.1 Bacillota bacterium
AAGGCATACAGGCCGTAAAAAACGATAGCGCCGCATTCATAGCCATCGGATGGGTTGATATGAGGGAGATAGAATATCTGAAGCAAATAACGTGCAAAGGCGTCTTTATTAATTCCAGTCCCGATGAAAGCCTGTTCGACAGTGTTCAGGCAAATCAGGATTCGATGGTAAGACAAATCGTTGATTATTTTTTTAATAAGGGGCATAGAGCCATTGGCTTTATCGGAGCGCCGGATTATGAAATGACAACTCAAAAGCCGTTAATGGATGTTAGGGAGTGGTCCTTCCGGCAAACCGCCACTTATTATAACCTGCTGAAGGAGGACTCTATTTTTATAGCCGATGGCTTTACGGTTAAAGAGGGCTACCGCATCGGTATGGAAGCCATAAGCCGACTGGAAGAAAATTTGCCCACTGCGTTTTGTGTCGCCAGCGATGCCTTGGCCATCGGTGCATTACAGGCGTTCAACGAACAGCAGTGGGAGATTCCCAGGCGAGTGGCCTTTTTCAGTATAAACGATATTGGTATTGCCCAGTACGTTTCACCTCCTCTGACAACCTTCCGTATTGATATAGCACTCATCTGCAGCTCGGCCCTGGATCTTTTGAGAGAGCGCGTATTAAAGGATCGGACAACAACAAAGCTGGTCTTTATCAACGGTACTCCCATATTCAGAAAAAGCTGCTGACAAGCACATAAGCCTCTCGAAAGAAAAGCTGGAAAGCACCAAAATAGTTAACCATAACAAACGCCGGGTATCTCCTAGTTGGGACGCCCGGCGTTTGTTTATGCCTCATCCGGCATATTTGCCGGTTAAACATTTATTGACCCCGGGCCTCTTCGGCCGTTCTTTGCAGGTGATGGATTAAATTCGAAATTTAGGTGCAGAGTGTTATTGATTATTGACAGGGAAAGGGGTATGTGATAGTCTAAAACTGAGTAAAACATTTACTATAATATTAATAAATAATTTACTACAGGAGTGTGACCGGATGACGTTTATTAAAGGTATGGATATTTCTATACAGAATGAAATTGAGCAAATGGGCGCCAGATTTTATCGCGGCGGCAAGGAAGGCGACGCAATACAAATTTTAAGCGACTATAACGTAAACGGTGTTCGTTTGAGACTTTGGAATAACCCCTATGATGACAATAGCCAGCCTTACGGCGGGGGCACCAACGATATCTCATCCACAATTGAACTGGCTAAAAGAGCAAAGCTAAAAGGTATGCAATTTTTACTGGATTTCCATTACAGTGATTTTTGGGCTGATCCTGAAAAGCAGCTTAAGCCGAAAGCATGGAGGCATTTGTACGGAAAAGCCCTGGAAGAGGCTGTATATACTTTTACATATGAAACCTTAGGAAAATTAGAGCAAAATGGTGTATTGCCTCAGATGGTACAAATTGGAAACGAGATAAGAAACGGCCTGCTTTGGCCCGATGGCAAATTCGATAACAGTAAAACTATGGTACAATTATTAGCAGCTGGAATTCAAGCGGTTAAAGACTTTTATCCGGATATAAAGACGATGATACACCTGGATTGGGGCGGAGATAACAGGATGTATAGGAAATGGTTTGATGAAATAGCATCCGCAGCATTGGATTTTGAGATAATAGGGCTTTCCTATTATCCGTTTTGGCACGGGACCCTGGATGAGCTAACCTTTAATATGAATGATATTTCCTCACGCTACAATAAGGATGTCATGGTGGTGGAAACTGCCTTTCCCTTCACAACGGAGCAAATAAAAAGCGAAGTCATGATATTTTCACAGGAGCATGAAAAATCCGTACCCTATAGCATTGACAAAGAAGGTCAATGCAAGTTTATGCTGGATTTGATGAATGCGATTAAAGGGGTGGAAAACGGGAGAGGGAAAGGCTTTTTTTATTGGGAGCCCACCTGGCTCAATATCAGAAAAGCCTGCTGGGCTACCGAGGCGGGCCGAAAATACATAAACAATGACGGGACTTCAGGAAATGCTTGGGCAAACCTGGCCTTGTTTGATTT
The DNA here is from genome assembly GCA_023446675.1 of Bacillota bacterium. Taxonomy (GTDB): domain Bacteria; phylum Bacillota; class Clostridia; order DSM-8532; family DSM-8532; genus DTU059. The sequence continues at coordinate 2,022 of JAEXPO010000005.1, forward strand.
TCATGGGAACGCGCTGCCGGCCCTTGAGACCATAAGGGATTTTTGATTTATGGAATAAAGGCTGTTAATGTGACGCTAAGCTTAAGATGTTTGCAAGAAGGGAGTGGTGTCGATTCAGGGGGCTTTCCGAAAAAGGACCGACCGGTATATCGGGAAGCTTTAAAATGGGGCGTTTTGACGCAAGTTTTCATTTCTTCAAAACGAAAGGTATTCGGAGGGAGGACAAAAATGAAAAAATTAGTGAGCCTTTTAATCGTGGGAGTATTGAGTATTGCGGTATTCGCCGGGTGTGGGGGGACACCTGCCGCAAATGGTACGGCAAGCCCGTCGGGTACGGCAAAGCCTGCGGAAACAACGGGAAAGGCTGATCCCAATACAGGCGAAAGTGTATCCATTACGGTCTGGACCAATTTTTTGGTTGAGGCGGATCTCTTGCAAAAATACGCAGATTTATGGGCGGAAAAGACCGGCAACAAGGCGACAGTCGTTCATACAAGCATTGAGCTTCAGCAGTTTGCACAGGCGACAAACAGTGCCGACGGGCCAGACGGAATATTCGGCATTGCCAATGACCAGCTGGCCAGCTTTGTGGCGGCAAACCTTGCGGAAGAAGTACCCGAGGATTTTTACAGCGACAGCGACTTTGTCAACGCATCGGTACAGGCAAGCTATGTAGACGGCAAACGCTATGGCGTGCCCATTGCCGTAGAAACCATAACCCTGTTTCACAATACGGACAAGGTTCAAACACCGCCTGGGACCTGGGATGAGTTGCTGGAGGCAGCCAGGACAGGCGGAGGGATTAAATTTGATGCAACAAGCATTTACTATGATCTGGGTTTTGTCAGAGCGTATGACGGTTACATATTTAAGTGGGAAGATAACAAATACAATGTTGATGATATTGGGTTAAGCAATGAGGGTGCTGTTAAGGCCTACAGCTATATCCGAAAGATGGTGGAGGAGGGCTTCATAACACAGGATATAACCTTCGACATTGCCAGAAGTGCCTTTGAAAGCGGTGAAACAGCCTTTTATATCGGGGGCCCCTGGGACGTGGACGCTTTTAAGTCTGCGGGAGTTAATTTTGCAGTAGCGGAAATGCCTGCCCTGAACGGTAAGCCCTTTGTTACTCCCGTAGGAACGCAGGTTGGCTTTGTAAGCTCCAAATCGTCGAAAAAGGCTGCAGTCTGGGATTTCTACAAATATCTTATGGAAGAAGCGTCGGGTGAACTGTACGAGGTTGGGGCAAGAATTCCCGCCAGCTTAGGCATACAGAAGCAAATAGAAATCGATGACACCACCAGGGCCTTTATGAATCAAATCGCAAATGGCGAGCCGCTTCCGTCTGTTCCGGAATTAGGCCATCTCTGGGGGCCCTATTCGGATAACATGCGCTTAATGTTCGGAGGAACCCTTTCAGCGGAGGAGGCCGGAAAATATATTGAGGCTCAGCTGAAAGAAGCGATCGAGTTAATGCATTCCGGTAAATAAAGCTTATTTTTTGGTGCGTTCATTATGCCTGTGCCCTATATGCCGGAAATGAATTCGGCATATAGGGCTTGGGGTGAAAGTGTAAACTTAAGCAGTGCCGGTTAGGAGACATAAAATGAAAAAAACCAGAAACAATCTCATCGCTTACATTTTTTTATTTCCGGCCCTTATATCCATTTTATTGCTGACCTTTCTTCCTATTGTATATACAATATTTGTTTCATTTACTAATTATAACATGTATCATTTGGATGCTTTTGATATCGTAGGATTGAAAAATTACGATACCATTTTGAGGGGAAGCATTAAAAATGTGTTTTTTCCTGTGCTCGGCTGGACGCTCTGCTTTGCATCCCTGAGCACAATCTTATCCTACTGCCTGGGTATGGGGCTGGCCATTTTGCTGAACAACCCCTTGATGAAGTAGTCAAAGCTGTATCGCTCCCTTCTCATTATACCCTGGGCCTTACCCGCCACCATAGCCATCCTGTCGTGGCAAGGCTTATTGAATGAGCAGTACGGGGGAATCAACCATTTACTTGGATTAATCGGAATTTCCGGAGGAATCCCCTGGATGACCGATACCTTCTGGGCAAGGGCGGGAATTATTATGGTAAATATCTGGCTTGGATTTCCTTATATGATGAATATTTGCCTGGGAGGACTTCAATCCATTTCGCCTGTCTATTACGAGGTGGCCAAGGTTGAGGGCGCATCAAAAAGGCATGTTTTTGGATGGATTACCTTACCGCTGCTGCTTAAGGTAAGCATCCCTCTGGTCATTGCTTCCTTTGCAGCCAATTTCAATAATTTTGGCAATATCTATATGATAACTCAGGGGGGGCCAGCGAGAGTCAACTCCCAATTTGCGGGCAGTACGGATATTCTGGCCAGTATGGTTTTTAAAATGACAACCTGGTCCAACCGGTATGAGCTGTCGGCAGCACTCAGCATTTTTATCTTTATAATCGTGGGAACTCTGACTTTGGTAAACCTTAAGCTTTCCGGCGCATTTAAGGAAAAAACCTACAACGACTAGACGCCGGAAGCCTAAAAGCGGGTAAGGTCAACTAAAGTAAAAGGCAGAGGCATTTACGGCAAATGAACGGACAGGGGAGGAATAATCGGCATGAAAGGGTCACAGAGAGCAGGCTTATGGATTAGTCGGCTGGTAATATGGATAGTTATCCTTTTTACCTTGTTTCCGGCGAGCTGGATTTTAATAGCGTCTTTTTCCGATGGACAAAGCTTTTTCAGAACGTCTCTTTTTCCCAATGCGTTAAGCGTTCAGAACTATAAGCGCTTATTTTCTGAAACCGGCTTTCTCAGCTGGGTGGGGAATTCACTGAAGCTATGCCTTTGTGTTTCCGCCATACAGCTTTTTTTAACAAGCACTTCGGCTTATGCTTTTTCAAGAATGCGTTTCCCCGGCAGGAAAAACGGCTTGATGACGCTTCTGGTGCTTCAGGTGTTTCCGAGCAGCATGGCGGTGGCAGGCTACTATATTCTGATTTACCGTTTTGGCCTTTCGGACAGCCTGTTGGCCTTAATTCTGGTTCTGGCCGGGGGAAGCGCGTTTAATATCTGGCTTTTAAAGGCCTATGTGGACACTATTCCAAAGGAGCTTGACGAAGCGGCTTTTGTAGCCGGAGCAGGCCATTTCACGGTGTTTATCAAAATAATTCTGCCCCTGGCGCGGCCTCAGATTGCCGTAATCTTTGTTTTTTCATTCATTGCGGCGTACAGTGAGTATGTTATCTCTTCTATTTTTCTTAATACACCTGCCAAACATACGTTGGCAGTAGGGCTTCAAACCTTCATTACAAACCAGTTTGCCGCAAACTGGACATTGTTTGCAGCCGCGGCGGTGCTTTCCTCATTACCTATAATGGTTATATTCATGTTCATGCAGCGGTTTATTCAAAATGGGTTAGCCGCTGCCGGATTAAAGGGTTAGTGCTCTTGATTAAAATCTGCATGTGGTTTGGACGCTCAACGGTAAATCATATTTCTTTAAAGCTGTTATCCCTGACAGTTAATTAAACAAAAAAAAGAGCAAAAAGAGAACAGAAAAAGAAAGGAGGCTCTGGCTTAAGGTTTGACTTGTGTTGAACAGGGGCATTGCATAAAACCTGCTCATTTGGGTTCTTAATGGCATCGCAACGGGAAGGTAATGACTTAAGACTAAAATATGGGAGGGTTTACTTATGTTAAGAAACTGGGTTAAAAGAATGGTTTCCTTTGTTTTAATTTCCGCAGTTACCCTTGGGCTTAGCGTGTCCGCACCTGTGTCTGCGGCAACCTATGAAAACTTTATCAGAGGTGTGGATGTATCCATGCTTAGTATGGTGGAGGGGCTGGGAGGCAAATTTTACTTGAACGGTGTTCAAGGTGATGCGCTGACAATTTTAAAGAATAAAGGCGCAAACTATGTAAGGCTCAAGCTATGGGTGGACCCCTATGATGCCCAGGGAAATCCCTATGGCGGAGGCACCAATGATTTTGCCACGACCCTTGCTCTGGCTAAGCGGGCAAAAGCATTAGGAATGGGCGTTTTAATTAATTTCCATCTAAGCGACTGGTGGACGGATCCTGCAAAGCAAATAAAGCCCAAGGCCTGGAGCAGCTTATCCTATACAGCATTAAAAACCACAGTGTACAATTATGTGAGAGATACACTGGGAGCCTTCCAGGCAGAAGGCATCATTCCAGATATGGTGCAGGTGGGAAATGAAATACCCACGGGCATACTTCATAACGATGGCAAGGTTGGGGCCGGCAACAAGGATTTTACTCAATTGGTTGAACTTTTAAAGAGTGCCATTTCGGGGGTAAGAGCTTCGGCCGCATCCAACGCCAAGATCATCCTGCATTTGGATCACGGCGGCAACAACTCCCTCTACCTCTGGTGGTTTGGAAATGTTCTTGGCGTGGAAGCAAATCTGGACTTTGATATTATCGGCTTATCCTACTATCCCATGTGGCACGGAACAATGGAAGGGCTCCAGTACAATCTCAACGATATCAGCGCCAGATACGGCAAGGATGTCCTGATTGTTGAAACCGCCTATGCCCACACGTTAGCGGACGGTGACGGCGCAGGCAATGTGTTTATAAGCGGTGATGAGGTTACCGGCGGATATCCGGCGACACCACAGGGACAATTCGATTTTATGAACGACTTGGAGTCCATTATTCTGAACGTGCCTAACAGCAGAGGCCTGGGGTATTTCTACTGGGAACCCACATGGCTTCCCGTGCCGGGGGCCGTATGGGGAACTCAGGCCGGCGTCAATTATGCCAATGATTCGGTAACGCCAACCAATACATGGGATAACCTGACGCTGTTTGACTTTAACGGAAATGCGCTTTCCTCTATGGTTCTTCTAAACCAGCCCACACCAAATCTGATATCGAATCCAAGCTTCGAATCGGATGGTTATACAAACACACCCACCGGATGGAATGTCTGGCATAGTAATTCCCAGCTCTACTACGCCATTAAAACGGAGAGCGGAAATGCCTTTGACGGCAATTACAAGTTGACCTTCTGGAATGATACCAGCTACAGCTGTTCTATCTACAAAACCTTCACAGGTCTTGAAAACGGCACCTACTCTTTCAGCGTATGGGCCATGACCAACGGGGCTCAAAATACGCTTCAGCTTTACGCAAAGAATTATGGAGGCCCGGAGCTGACTGCAACGATAGGCACCAGCGATATAAACTGGAATATCTTTACCATTGACAATATCGTAGTTACCAACAACACCTGCGAAATTGGCATTTATACTGCCGCCAATGCAAACGACTGGTGCAATCTGGATTTTGCCATGTTCAGAAAAACGCAATAAAATAGTTCGTTATCCACTAAGGACGGAGCGCCGGCTTAATAAGGCTGGTGCTCCGTCCCTTTGTCAGTTTACCAGTCCAATTCCTAAGTTGATATAGGTAAGGTACCTAAAGAAAAGCGCGCATGCAGCAAATACCATCTCTTTTTTTACAATTGACAGGCTAGTGTTTGCTAGCCTATAATAAAAGCTAGCAAACACTAGCCAAAAAGCAGGTAGATGATGAATAAAAAAAATACAAAAAAGGTTATTCTGGAAGAGGCTTTGAATTTATTTGCCGTTCACGGTTATGAAGGCGTTTCCGTTGCACAAATTGCCGGTGCAGTGGGGATAAAAGTGCCGTCCCTTTATAAGCATTATGAAAGCAAGCAGGAAATTTTCGATACACTCCTTCAAGAAGTCTCAAGCAGGATGAGTGAAGCCAAAAGCCGATTGACGATACCTGCCGGCGCTAAAATGGCCGACAAATACGAAAACATTAATCTTGATTTATTGGGGAAAATGTGCTATTCCTTACTTTCCTTTTATCTGGATGACGAAATGGTTTCAAAATACAGAAAAGCCCTTGCCATTGAACGATACCGTAATACTGAGGCTGAAAGGCTGTATCAAAAAATATTCATCAACGATGTTCTGGAAATGGAAACCGCATTGTTCCGGGAGTTGATTCGCAGGGGGCATTTTATCGAAGCAGATCCCTATGTCATGGCCCTGCATTTTTATTCCCCGCTTTTTCTGCTGCTTTCTAAATACGATAACGGTCCCTATGAGCTGGAAAGCCTGCATTCTTTAATCAAGCAACTGGTCTTCTCGTTTGCGGAAAGGTATGTAAAAAAATGAGAAAACAAAAAATGAACAGACCCTCGTTCTTCCGGAGATGTAAAAAAATGTGGCTATGTATTTTACTCGCTTTTTTATTTTTATTTTGTTCCGTTACCGCCATTCAGTATCACAATGACATGAAAACAGCTTACCGGCGCCTGGAGGCCTATACGGTAAAAACCATGGAAACCGGGTTTGGCATCATGTCCTATGTTGACGAAGGTACTGGCGAGGCAATTCTTATTTCTCACGGTATTTTTGGGGGATACGATCAAGGCTTTGTGAGCTTAAGCCAGGTGGCAGGAGAAAGCTACAGGAAAATAGCCGTTTCCCGTTTCGGCTATCCCGGTTCGGATTTACCGGAAGAACCCACACCTGAAAATCAAGCAAAGGCATTTCTTGAAATACTGGACGAATTGGAAGTCAGGCAGGCCTATATACTCACAACCTCTGCCGGTGGGGCTGCCGGGATTCGGTTCGCGCTGAATTTTCCAGACAGAGTAAAAGGTCTAATTCTTTTATCCTCCGGCGTGCCGGAAAAAAAGAGAAGCGCGGAGGAAATAAAGGAGCTAGGAATGATGGGGCCGCCGGAATTCTTAATCCATGATTTTCCCATGTGGTTTTCCATGAAGTACTTTGGCTTTATATTCAATGGGATGATGGGCTCTGAGGTTAGCGGCGGTACTTTATTTGAAACCATGCTTCCTGTAAGTCCCCGAAGACAGGGTATTCTTGCGGATACGAATATTACAAACAGCGATATGATGCTTAATTACGAGGATTACCCGGTTGAGGAGCTTAAAGTACCCGTACTTGTGGTTCATGCCAAGGACGATCCCCTAGCGAAATATGAAAACATAGAAAAACTGCTTACCCGTGTCAACGCTGAAACCGCCGTATTTGAAACAGGAGGCCATACCATCGACGGACATGGCGACATGGTCCATAAAGCCATTATAAGCTTTATGGAAAAAACAAAATAGCAGTCTTGTTACAGGCTTGTTGGAGTGATAGCAATTTTTCAGGTAATGAGGATGCGGATAACCCTGAGCGGATAACAGTGAAACGAAAGCCATGGAGTCAAAATCGCACAAAGCTTCTGCATTAGAAGTCTTGTGCGATTTATTACTTAATGAAAATAATCATGAAATGCGAACGATCACGTAACCGGCAATTATACGATTAACCTATTTCAACCCCTCATACAGCTTGGTGAGGGTGGTTCATTGAGAGATGCTTCATTTTGAAAAGTGCGTATTAACCGGTGTTTGAAAAGGGCCTACGGATTTACTTGTGGAACTTTGTTTTAAACCATCCTCTCTGTGAATTCCCGCAGACCGGAATTAATTGCGGATACAAATGCTACAAATCGTGACATGCGCTCAACTATGAGGATTATCCCTTTAAGAGCTGATTGCGCCTGTATTGGTGATTTATGCTGAGAACGATCCCCTTGTGAATAAAAGCCTTTATACCAAGGCGATGCAAATTTCAGTGTTTTCCGGTAATATCCTGATTTTACCTTTTTGAGAAGCAAAACGTCCTTTTAAAAGCCTGATCCTGTAATTAAAGCTATCCGGCGTATTTCCCGCGAACACCATATGAAGCTCTTTCTCCTGAACCTCGCTGTAGGTTGCTTGTGCCGTATCGGAAAAGTTAAAATTCATGTACCAGTTGGGAATACGGCTGGAAACAGTTAGCTGTTTTTCCTCAATAAGATAGCGGATAGCCTTTCCGGCAGAAACGGAAAGCGCATTTTTTCCAACCTCCTCGGAAATGAACTGCTCCTCGGAAGAGATTGGTTTTCCGTCCGCATAAGGATAGATACCCGCCCGGATCCTTCCGGAGCTGTACCTGAATCCGTCCATGACGGGAAGATTATAAAACGCGCAGGCTGGGCTTTTTTCCCGCTCCGCAAGATATTTTTCCTTAAAATTTTCGTTAAACAGATAGATATCTCTTATCCATAAACAGCCCTTTTCGTACAGAAGGTTAGCCCGGTAGTATTTATTGCAGTACCAGACCGTTTTGTAGTCCTTTTCGCTGAAATCGCTGTCAATACACATTGCCGACGGAGGAGTTTCCGCAAACTCGGTTTTGAACCATTCGCCGCTTTCTTTCAATGTCTGAATTTCAATTTTACCCGCGCTTACAAGCTCTTTCATAAGCTCAAACTGAATTTTTAAACCCTCCTTGACGGCGTTCCATCCAAAGGAATTTTCTTGGCCTACCTGCGTGTAGGAAAAGGTAAGGTTTTTCCCGTTAAAATTTTCTTTAAAATACCACCGTACCCAGTCCTTGCTTCCGCCTCCGGGACGATATACGGGTTCCAGTGAGATAACGCCCTGGCAGTTTGACGGATCGTAGCTTCCATAGTCACCCAGACCCAAATCATATTGATGGATGGGATCAGACCCGAGCATCCTGAAAACAGGCACGTCAATTTGCTTTTCCTTAGTCTGCGCCGGACAAAACATATTTGTTTTTGAGGGATAATAGGCTCCGTTATAATAGCCTCCCCACATGGTATAGCCGTCTGTCCCAAATTGATCCTTGCAGTTGCAGCTGGCAGAAATCCCATACTTCTTCCACATGTATTCCAGAGTTACGGCATCAATATGCCAGGAAGAGGCCACTTTAGGAAAGTATCCAAATACCTCCTTGAATTTCTTGAAGAAAACATCAACGATTTTTTTTCTGTCCTCCGGCTCATATCCGACTGAAAAACCTACGTCATTGTGCCAGTCCCAGCTCCAGCGGCCCTTCCATTCAAGGCCCGCGGCTTTTGCAAGGGGTTCAACAATTTCAAGCCAGATGCCTATGTCTGTTTCCATGGCATATTCTTTGCACAATTTAACAAAGCGGTTGTCGATAAGCGCGTCGTATTGCAGCAGCACCGTTGACCTAAAGCCATACTCCCGGCAAAGCATCAGCTCATTTTGCGTTGTAGAGAAAAGGTCAACGGTATCATCCCTGGGTTCAACAGCCCGCACAAAATTGATTATATTTACAATATTCTTCATCTTCTTCTCCTATTCTTAAATGAATGCCAATTGATAAAAATCGGTATAATTAATAAATAAAAGTAAAATAAGTAATTATTTAAGTTTATAAAAATTAGTAGAGTTGATAGAGATTAATAAAGAGCGGATCAGAAAAGCCCGATCCGCTTTGCTTGTTTATTTATATGGCCGACTCTTAAAATCCGGATTGGGCCACCGCATTGTTCCAGGCGTTTACGTACCATTGGGCCACTGTATCTCCGCCCGCAGCCTTGAACTCCTCCATGGCTTTGGCCTGATTTTGAGCATACTCTTCATCGGATTTCGACAGTATGCATTTGGCGGCGTTCTTAATCAGTAGATCCACAATTTTTGCTTCCATTCGTTTGATGTCGTCGGGAGCAGTGGGCAGAATGGCTCCCGCGAGAGTGTTCATCGCCTCCTGATTTTTATTTTTGCCTTCATCCAGTTTCTTTTTAAAAGCCTGTGCAGGATATTCTACGCCGTAGTACTCGGAAAAATCCTTTTGCAGGGTATTGAGTGAATTACTGTAAACTTCCTCTGTGGCGAACAGATTCAGCGGTGCGTTATCCGACGGATTAATGGTAAGGGGGCTCATTCCGATTAAGTTCCAATTGAGCTGAATTCCAGTCTTTTTCCATTCATCGTCCCCGGCTGCCTTGCTTGTAATCGTTTCTTCCTTAAGCGTGGGTTTTCCATCGGACATATCCCATGCTGTTCCCTGAACTCCGCTGTACATGGTTCTGGCGCCGTCAAAAGACCATAAATAATTCATAAGCTCCATTGCCCTGTCGGCATTTTTCGAGCTGCTGCTTATGGCATAGGATTTATC
>JAEXPO010000041.1 GCA_023446675.1 Bacillota bacterium
GGCGTGGCCTGTGATTTTGCCATGAATACCGTTTGCGCCGCAGGAACAGGCTCCTTTCTGGACAGGCAGGCGGCAAGGCTTGAGATTCCCATTGAGGACTTGGGAGGCTACGCCTTAAAAGCCAGCTCCCCAGTACGTATCGCCGGACGATGCGCCGTTTTTGCCGAATCGGACATGATTCACAAGCAGCAGACCGGCCACTCCATTGAGGATATTGTGGCAGGTCTGTGCGAGGCTCTGGTGCGAAATTATCTCAACAATCTGGCCAAGGGCAAGGAAATACTGGCTCCCATTGTCTTTCAGGGAGGTGTCGCCGCCAATGTGGGCATACTGGATGCCTTTCAAAGGCTTCTTGGAAAGGAAATCCTGGTGCCTCTCCATTACGATGTCATGGGAGCTTACGGAGCTGCGCTGCTTGCCATGGACGAAACGGCCCTCCCCGGCAGAGCCACCCGTTTTCACGGCCTTTCCAACATCCGCAGGGATTTTCTTGTGCGTACTGTGGACTGTACCGACTGCTCCAACCAGTGCGAGGTCATCCGAGTCCTCTCTGGAGGAGCAGCGGTAGCCCATTGGGGCGATAAGTGCGGCAAATGGGGCAGTGCCGGGGTTAATCCAGGGGAACAAGCTCAAGCTCCGTTGAAGGAGGCTGTGCCAAAGGGGTAACCAGAGGAAACCGGACCAGGGATTTAAAAAGGTCCCCGTCAATCTGGATGCTGAAGTGCCCTCCCAGGATTTCCGTCAGGGATTTGGCAATAGAAAGCCCCAGTCCGCTCCCTTCCGTATTTCGTGCGGTATCCCCCCTCACAAAGCGCTCCATCAGGGCCTCCGCAGTCATATTAAGGGGGCGGGCGGATATGTTTTTCATAATCCACACAGCCTGCTCGCCCTCTTTTTTAAGCTCACAATAAACCCTGGAATGGGAAAAGGCATACTTGCGCACATTGGTGAAAAGGTTTTCCACAATACGCCACATGAGCCTGCCGTCAGCATAGATATACAACTCGGGGGAAGGCAGATCCAGTATGATCTGGATACCTCTTTCCTCCAGCTTTTCTTCATACTCCCCCGCGCCCTGCATCACCAGCTCATTGAAATTCAGGTTTTCAGCCTGTATTTGCAGATTACCTGTTGTGGCCTTGGATAAGTCCACCAGATCCTCTGTAAGCACCTTTAAACGAAAGGCATTTCTTTCCAATGTTTCCGTGTATTCCTTGAGTCTGTCATCCTCTATTTCCAGCTTTTTCACCAGGTCCACATAATTGATAATGGAGGTTAAAGGCGTTTTTATATCATGGCTGACATTGGCAATGAGCTCGGTTTTGAACTTCTCGCTTTTTATTTTTTCATTAACGGCGGCATCAATGCCGTTTCCGATATGATTGATAATTTCACCGTGGCTCTTAAGGCTTCCGGCAATGGTATCCATAGGCACCTTGGCCTTCAGATTGCCCTGTGCAATAGCCGCCGCCACATGGGTAATGCGCTTTAAGCTCCTGGCAATTTGAAAAACATAGAGGACCACAAAGGCGTTAAAGCCTATAAGCACCAGCACAAAAAAAGCGCTTTGGTCTGCCAGGATAAACAACAGGCCGTTTCCAAGTATAACGACGGCCAGGGCCCCTAGGACCTTGATAAAGAGGTTGATATTATTAATGGTATCGCTGACTGCCCCAAAAATGGATCGGACGACCTTAAGGAAAAAATAAAAAATCTTTGCGATAAGGGTGCCTGAAAAAAGAGTCCCCGCCTTGTAGCGCCTCACCATGGACAGAAGCCAGATTAGGCAAATAAAGTAGATTGGAAAGCCGTACATAAGGCTTAAATTCATGAGAACCCGTGGGAATTCCCAGGCCATACCATATTCAAAGGACATGGAGATGGCTCCCAGGCCAATAAAGGCCAGTGTGAACAAATCCCCGTAAATTTTGTCCTGAAAGGCCAGTTTCACATCCTTCTGACCGGCGGAGGTAAAGCCCGTGGTTCTTATAAGATAGCTTAAAATCAGGATAAAAAGGATTATTACAGGGATAACGAAAATAAGCAGCTCCGTTTCATATTTCTTATAAGCAAGAAACTCCCGGGCCTCCTGAGCATAGATATCCTCATAGGAAAGGCCAGGATCCACTGTGGCGTAGCAGTTTACCGTTATGCTTTGAGCCTCCCCGTTTTCATCCATATAGGACATACCGAAGGAAAAGCTATAGGTCTTTCCTACACCGATTTGCTTAAGATAGGTCAGGCCATCATCAGGCTTTGCAATGAGAATGTTCCCTTCAAGGCGGTAATCCAGAACCTGGCCGTCGCTGTAAAAAACATAATAAGCATTGGAATAAGTACTTTTATTCACAAGCCTGAGCTTATTATCAACTAACTCCAGCGCCTTGGTCTGCATATCGGCCCTGAGATAATTCTGAAAGGTATCGGTTTCAAAATAATTGCTGGACAAAAGTATCCCGCTGGTAGCTAAATAAATTACTCCAATGGCCATACTCACCGCCAACGCGCAGAAAATGAAACCTGAAAAAGAGGCTACCACTTTAGCCGGAAAGGTATACAT
>JAEXPO010000604.1 GCA_023446675.1 Bacillota bacterium
GCGCAGTGCTGAAGGTTGAAAACCTCAATGTCGTTTATAGAAACAAGGGCCGCCGTGTCCTGGCCGTACGCGATGCCAGCTTTTCCATTGAAAAGGGAGATTCCCTGGGTATCGTGGGTGAATCCGGAAGCGGTAAATCCACCCTTGCCATGGCGCTGCTGCGGCTCCATTCCGAAAAGCAGACAGAAATAACCGGCCACGCCTATTTTATGGACAGTGACATTCTCCATATAACCCAAACCGAAATGAACGCCCTTCGCTGGAAAAGCATCTCTGTGGTTTTCCAGAAGGCCATGAACGCCTTAAGCCCCGTGCACCGAATCTCCACCCAGATAGAGGATATCTACCGGGTTCATGAGCCCCGGGCCTCAAAAAGCGAAATACGCGCCCGTTCAGAGGAGCTGTTTCGCATGGTTAACCTTCCGCCCCGGGTATACACCCTTTATCCCCATGAAATGTCCGGGGGCATGCTTCAGCGGGTAGCCATTGCCATAAGCCTTCTTCATTCACCTCAGCTTCTTATTCTGGATGAGGCCACAACAGCCCTGGATGTGGTCACTCAGGGCCAGATTCTGGATGAAATTGTCCGGATGGAAAAGGTGCTCAATACCACCCGCATTATGATAACCCACGATATCTCCGTTGTGGCTACCAGCTGCAACAAAATAGCGGTAATGTACGCAGGGGAAATCCTGGAATTCGGGAGCGCCGCGGAAACACTGAAAAACCCCCGGCATCCCTATACTCAGGGGCTGCTGCTCTCCTTTCCCTCACTTCGCGGAGAAAACAGGAAGCTTACGGCCATCCCAGGCTTTCTGCCCGATCTTTCTCAGGAAATAAAGGGCTGCGTTTTTGCCCCGCGATGTCCCAAGGCAGCTCCCCAATGTCACAGTCAAAAGCCGCCCCTTATGTACAGGGACACTGGCGCAGGCGCAGCCTGCTGGTTTATCGGAGGTCAGGAATATGGAAACTAAGTCAAACAGGTTTGTAGAAATTAAGGATATTGCCAAATGGTACCCCTACAAATCCGGCAAGCTTTTTGACTTTAAGCATACCGGCGCGAACAGGCGCTATGTCAAGGCGGTGGACGGAATAAACCTCCAGGTGGGGCGGGGTGAAATATTGGGAATTATAGGTGAATCCGGCTGCGGCAAATCCACCCTGGGACGGATGCTCACCCGACTGGAAAATCCCAGCCGAGGCGATGTTTTTATTGACGGGGTATCCACAGCCCACATGCTTAAGGAGGATCCCAAGCGGTTTCGCCGGATGGTGCAAATCGTCTTTCAAAATCCCTTTGACACCTTTACACCAAGGGATACCATACGAAAAATCCTGCTGCGGCCTCTTAAAAACCACGCCATCGGCAGGGATGAAAAGGAACGTCTTGAGATTATTACAAAGGCTCTTGAGGCGGGCGGCCTGAGGCCTGCGGAGGATATCCTTCAGCGATATCCCCATGAGCTATCAGGAGGCCAGCTCCAGCGTATTTCCATTATTCGCGCCATGTTTTTAAACCCGGGCTTTATTATCGCCGACGAGCCGGTGTCCATGCTGGATGTTTCGGTTCGGGCAGACATTATCAACATGCTTATGGAGCTTGCCCGGAGCAATAATGCCGCGGTGGTATTCATAAGCCATGATATCGCACTTACCCGCTACATCTCCGACAACATCGCGGTGATGTACCTGGGAAAGGTGGTGGAATACGGCCGAGCAGACGACGTGGTAAAAAATCCGAAGCACCCCTACACCCAGGTGCTTATCTCCAACTGTGCCTCCATCGACCCTTCCGAGGAGCGGTATCTGCTTCCTATTGAGGGCGAGCCTCCTACGCCTGTTAATCCCGGCCCCGGATGCTATTTCGCCCCCCGCTGCTTCAAAGCCTGTCCGGACTGCTTTAAGGCCTATCCGCAAGTGAGGACCTTTAAAAACGGCCATACGTCCGTATGCAGCCTGGCCGAATAAACACGCAACCAAAGGCTTATAGAATTCCAATGCAAAAACTTAACTATCATTCCTTTACCACTAATTGTTTTTGTAGGAAGAATTTTATATAAATAAAATCTAAAGCGGGCTTTGCCCGCAACCCCATTGAAGAGAAGCTCCGATAAAAAAATTGTTTTTTATTGATGCTTTTCAGCGATAAGGTACTAATACCATAATTAAACGAAACGGAGGACTAAACACATGAAACGCATCTATTCAGTGCTTCTGGCGCTGACGCTGTCCGTTTCCCTTTTCACGGGATGTCAAAACGGCGGTTCCGGAAGCAGCACCCCCACCCCCGGCGCTCAGGAAAGTGCCGCACCTTCCCAGACTCCCGCGGAAGCAGAAGAGGCTCCAAGCGGCGGCACGCTTATTGTACGGGCTTCCGGTGATCCCATGAGCTTCAATCCCTCAACGGCTGCGGACGACAACCTTTACGGACCGGCGCAGAACATGTTTAACCGTCTGGTTAAGCTGGACACCTCCAAGTCGGTAATTCCTGATCTGGCGGAATCCTATGATGTGAGTGAGGATGGCCTTACCATCACCTTCCACCTCAAGCAAAACGCGAAATGGCACGACGGCGAGCCTGTTACCGCCGACGATGTGGTTTATACCTTTACTTATATCAAGGAGCACTCCACCTGCTATTTCAGCACCAAAATGGCCGATGTTAATTCTGTGGAAGCTCTGGACGATTATACCGTTGCATTTAACATGAACGTGGTTGACGTTTCCTTTGTCTCCCAGCTTGGATGGTACGCCACCTTTATCCTTCCCGAACACATTTTCAACAACGGCCAGGCTTGGGAAGACAATGAGGCCTCCAAGACAAGTCCTGTCGGCTCCGGCCCCTTTAAGCTCGAAAGCTACAAACAGGGGGAAAGCCTTACCCTGGCTGCCAACCCCGATTATCATGACGGCGCGCCCAAGCTGGACAAGGTGGTTTATTCCATTATCCCCGACGACGCAACCGCCATGCAGGCCCTTTTAAACGGCGAAGTGGATCAGATCGATCTGGTTCCCGACGCCTATGTGGACGACCTGCTTTCCAATCCCGATTTCAGAATGGATTTGGATGCCTATCCTTCCCCCTACCGCCTCATTTTTAACCTCAATGCTCCCCAGGTTCAGGATGTGGCCATCCGTAAGGCCATTGCCATGTGCATCAACCGTGAGGAGGTTTCGGAAAAGGTTTACGGCGGCGTTATGCCGGTGGAATACAGCGCTTACCCCTCTATTGTGGCGTGGGCGGCCAACACGGAAAACACCTATCCTGCCTTTGATATTGCCGGTGCCTCCAAGGTTCTTGAGGATGCGGGCTATAAAAAGGATGCGGACGGCTACTATGTCCGTGGACTTACTATCGATGCCTTTGATGGCATGGAGGACATGAACAAGCTTATCATCGCCAACGCAAAAGCGGCCGGCATAGAAATCCAGCTTGTGGTAAGCGAGTATAACGCCTGGTCCCAAAAGGTGGGAACAGAACGCAACTTCATCATCGAATCCCAGGGCGGCTTCATGGGACCGGACCCCGCCGCACTTAAAAACAGGGTCGGAACCGGCCAGTCCGGCAACTACTCCGCCTACAGCAACGAAGAGGTTGACAGCCTTCTCCAGCAGGCGGCTGCCACCGGCGACCAGTCTGTTCGCGCAGACCTTTACAAGAAGATCCAAAAAATTATTGTGGAGGATCTGCCTTACATCAACGTGGTTAACTGGGGCGGCTACCAGGTTGCCCGTTCAGACCTTCACAATCTGCCCGTTGACGGCACAGGCAAGTGGGGCTGGCAGGAATTCACC
>JAEXPO010000136.1 GCA_023446675.1 Bacillota bacterium
ATTTGACTGGTAATCAGAGGCCCTGTCCGGAAGACCATCCGGACAGGGTTTATGAGCAAAATTGATGGACACAAAACTTAAGCAAAGGGCGGTCAAACAGCCCGAGCAGCGACAATAGACCACTCAAAGCATTTTTAAAAGTTCTCTACCAGACACGTAAATATTTATTTTTTTGCTTTTCACGATGAAAATGTTTTTTATCATTGACAAACCACTTTCATTCTATTAAGATAGAATGAAAGTGGTTTTATCTTAATAGAATGTGTTTAGGGTATGTTATGAAGGTGTATGATTCTGAACTTAAAATTCTTAATATTCTTTGGAGTAAAGGGGATACTTCTGCTAAGGATTTAGCAAAAATATTGCATGAGAAAATCGGTTGGAATAAAACCACAACATATACAGTCATTAAAAAATGCATAGATAAAAAAGCTATAAAAAAAATAGAGCCTGATTTTATTTGTCAAGCAATTATTTCAAAAGAGCAAATCCAAGAATATGAAACAAAAGAGCTTATAGATAAAATGTATGATGGTATTAATGATCTCCTTATTGCAAATCTTTTAGGGCACCAGAAAATGACAATTGAAGAATTAGAACAGATTAAAAAATTAGTGAAAGAATTTAAAGAATAAGGGTTTATCAAATGATAATTTTTATATCTTTTTCGGTTACTTCACTTATTACACTGGTAATATTAGCTCGATATCCCATAAAAAGATTATTATCGAAGATTACTATCATGTATCTGTGGTATTTTATACTAGCGAATCTAGTAGTTCCCATCCTTCTTAACTTAAGCTATTTTTCATTTTCATCTACGTCTACTTCCTTAGTTAAACAATATATTACATTTGATAGCGAGATATATAAATCTTTTAATAATTATTTAATTTATAAAATTTCTGCTATATACAATGTAATAAATTCTTCTATCATGTACCAGATTTGGTTAATTGGTTTATTTATATTATTGGGATTATTTATTTTAATTCATATAAATGAGTTGAAAAAATTTAAAACAGCATTATCATACAATAATGAAACAATCAATAATATATTAAAAGAATATAATCAAACAAATAAAGTATATAGAAAAGTTCAAATAAAAATATCGGATAAAGTAATTTCACCTTGTACATATGGGGTTTTACGACCTATTATTATTTTATCTAAATCAATTGATACAGAAGATATAGATGGTTTGAAATACTTGATTATACATGAACTAACTCATATTATAAGGTTAGATATAATAACCAAATGGCTACTAGCTATTTCATTATGCATTCATTGGTTTAATCCTTTGGTTTGGATTATGTTTAAATTATTAAATAGAGATATTGAGACAGCTTGTGATGAAAGGGTAATTCGTTATTTAGGTATTAATGAAAAAAGGAATTATGCAAATTATTTAATTAAAACAGCAGAACAAGAAACAAGATTTAGATTGACAGGTGTATATTTTAATCAAAATTTTTTCAAGGAGAGAATAATTATGATTTTAAGTGTTAAAAAAATTACAGTTACGAGTACTATTGTTAGTATTTCTTTAATTCTTATGTTAATTGTCTCAAGTATAGTAGTAAATTCTTTCAGTAATGATTGTCTTCAGACAGTATCAAATATAATTTTGGCCCAAAATAGCACGATCATCCCAATACTAAAGGGCAAATCGTATACTGATTCAAAACTTATTCTTCAAGAAAATGGTTCTGTTCTTCAATTACCATCTATATACAGTAAGACTTATACTCATTCACAGATATTGCTTAAACAATATGGTTTATCCCTTCAGGTAGAAGTTCCAAAACTAAATGGCAAAAGTTATAATGAAATTTATTCATTACTTCAAGAAATCGAACTAAATATTTCCAAATAATACTATTCATGCCTATTTTAAACAGTGTTTATTATTATTAATTGAAATAAGTAACAATGAAAGGAGTGACTTTATAAATACTACTAAATAATATTTATATCTTAAAGCAACATGAATAACAGCTTTGTGACAAAATTACTAATGCACAATTACAGTATACAAAAGCGATATTAATGTAGGGTTTATTTATGAAAAGATTACTTTCTTCACTATTAGTTTTTACATTTATATTTGTTTCTTTATTTTCTATTAGTGCTTTAGCTGATGATACCATACATTCTGATTTAACAAATCAATTTCTTCATAATCATGAAGAAGTTCCAGTAATCTATATAACAGATAACACATTTAATGAAATGCTTTTGCAAAGTGAAATTATCGAACCACTGGGTGTAACATGCTGTGATGGCTCCCCGGTCTTTAGCTATAAGAATACTTATAGCGCCCATATATGGCCAAGTGGTGGAGGAATTTGTCTAGGCATAGCATACTTTGGAGATAAATATTGTGTAAAATGCGGCTCCATCTGGGCTACTAATATATGCTATGATCAAACCGGCGGATGCGGAAGATATCATAATTATTTATATGCTATAGATTAGTTTATACTAATTATTTAAATATATCCATTTTTGAGACTCAGGCATCACATATGCCTGAGTCTCATTTTCTTTAGGACCAGCTGCTCTGAAAAGGCCAGCTTTTGAAGATCCCAGTCCTTAAAGGCGTCAAGACAGCCACGGGCAGCCCGGACAAAATTAAGGAAATGGCAATTTCCCGTTCTTTCGCCTATTCCACCCACCGTGGTATCCACATAAACCGCTCCCGCCTGTACTGCCGCCATCGAATTGGATACCGCCATGCCCAAATCGTTATGTGCGTGTATCTCCAAATCCAGAGGCAATCCGTCCTTTAACGGACCAAGCTCTTTGAATATTTTGCTGCGATGAAGATGTCCCACCGTGTCGGCATACCTTACAAGCTTTACTCCCATAGAGGCCGCCAGAACGCATATTTCTCTTAAATAGGCAGGATCTGCCCGGGATGCGTCTTCCAACCCCAGGGACACTTCAAAATCCTTTTCTCTGGCTCTTTCCACACAGCGCCGGGTGGTATCCAGCACCCAGGTCCTGTCCTTGTTGAGCTTCCTTTTAATCTGCAAATCCGAGGATGGCACGGAGATATGGACAACAACCTCACCGCATTCCATAGATGCGTCAATATCTCCCACATTCAATCGGTTCCAGACAGAAATGCGGCTTTTAAGCCCCATAAGCGCAATCCTCTGGATGCTTCGCTTCTCCACCCCGCCCATGGCGGGTATACCGGCCTCAATTTGGTAAACACCCATGCTGTCAATTATCCGGGCAACCTCTGTTTTTTCCTTTTCACCCAGAGCCACTCCAGCGCTCTGCTCCCCGTCTCTCAGGGTGGTATCGATAATCCGGATTTCCGGAATTACTGCTTCATACATGGCTTTCCAGCACCTCCTCTCCTGAAAGCTTTCGATAGAGCGCTTCCAATTCATCGTTGGAAAGCTCTCTTCCATATTCAATACTCAAGCTCCTTACCTGAGCCAGGATTGCCTCCGCCTCCTCCCGGCTGCAGGTAATGCCTCTTTCAGCCAGCTTCATTATTATTGTCCGGCTGCCGGAATGCTTGCCCAGAACCATTTCTCTGGACAGCCCCACCATTTCAGGGCTGAAGGGCTCATAGGTTTCCGGGCTTTTATGGATGCCATCGGTATGGATTCCCGATTCCACTCGGAAAATGCGGGAGCCTATGACAGGCTTTTTCGAGCTTATGGTATAACCGGACAAACTTTTATAAAGCTTAACCATAGAGGGCAGCTCCTCTAAAGAGCACACCCCCTCTGCCTCGCCGAGAACGGTAAGACTGACTAAAAGCTCTTCCAGCGGGGCATAACCCCCTGCCTGGCCATAGCCTCCAAAGGTGACCCCCACTCTGTCAACGCCGTTCATACAGGCTTCAAGGGCAATGGAACCGGCCATATAGAGCCTGTCGGAGGCGACCACCTCCACCTTAGGCACCAATGTCCTGGCCTTTATAAGAAGCTTTTCCATACTGTCCGGCTCTTTAAGGCAGCTGACCCCTGAAAGCCTGAGGCAATGAACCTTGTCAAGAGGAAGCCTTTCCAGCCTGCTTTCTCCTTCCAGAACACCGCCGGGGCAGGGTATTTCCAGCGTGATCTTTTTCCGAGCCCAAAAGAGCCTGTCAAATAGCGGTTCGGTCAGTATTGAGGCACGATGAATGCCTTCCTGAGCCTCAGACGCTAAAAAGACCTCCACGTCCTCCGGTTCTTGAATGCGAAACAGGGTCTTTATACCGGCAGCAAAGCTTCCCAGCTCCTTAAAAGCCTTCGCATTTACCTCAAAGCAGTCCACACCCAGCTTTTGGAGCAGCTTTAAAAAGCATAAAACCTGAAACCTATCGCCATGAGGAGTCATAGCGTAGATTTCAGGCAATGAGGAATCAATGAGTTCAATCATTTTTCCGGACTTCAATTTAATTGCCATACGTCCTCCTTGTTTTCAGGAAGGCATCCGGAACAGTCAGCCGCTTTATTTAATTAACAGCCGTTCTACCACCTCACCGTTTTGAAAGTGGGATTCCACAATCTCCGAAACGTCATCCGGCGATACCTCCTGATACCAGGTGCCTTCCGGATAGACCATAACGATGGGGCCCTTGTTGCAAATGCCAAGACATCCCGTATTGGTTATCATCACTTCGTCGGTGAGGCCCTGCTCTTCCACAGCCTCCATAAAATTCTGTATGATGTCCACAGACTCCTTAGAATAACAATACCCTTTTTGCTGACCGTTAATCCTGGAACTTGAACAGACAAACACATGGTACTTAGGTTTGAGCATAAATATCAACCTCCGCTTTTTGATTTTTATTCAAACTATCCAGGGCTTCCTTGAGGCAATCCTCTATCCGCCCACAGGTGGTAATAACTGAAATCCCCTTCTGAACCAGGGTCTGGGAAGGATTATAGCCAATTCTCAAGGTGATGACCATATGACAGTCCCCTATAGCATTGAGCATTTTATCTATTTTATTGCCTTCCTCTTCACATTCCTCTCCCCCGTTGCAATACCTGGAGACAGGCCTTTTTTCCACAAACCGTATTCCTGCAGGATCCGCTTCATAAATATAGAATTCCTGGGAGTGTCCAAAATGCTGATCTACCAGCATTCCCGTTTTCGAGGATACGGCAAACCTCCAGAAATAGGGCTTTTCATCCTCTGAGAGCACAATTCCCGCAACCGGCTTTTCCCTGCCCGCCTCGGGGACAGACTCTTTTGACGGTGCGGCCTCGCCTTTTTGTGACGGACACCCGCTGAACTCGAGAGAAACATCCTTATCCAGAGTACCGATGGCATCGGCTCTGCACTGTCTGCAATGAAGCATTTGCTCCATGGATTCACCGCATTTCTTCCGCATCTCCCGAAGCTCAAGCTGGCTGGTCTGGGGATAATTTTCAAATCGGCTGCCTTTGGCCGGGATGAGGGGCATAATGTTGCTAAGCTGGGCCCCACAGGCTTTTACCGCTTTCACAACCTCTTCGATATGCTGGTCGTTAACACCCTTAATCATAACGGTGTTTACCTTCACCACAGCTCCACGGGCCGTAAGCATACGTATGCCGGCCAATTGGTTTTCCAGAAGGATTTTGCAGCCTTCCTCACCGGTAAGGCGCAGTCCCATGAAATTAATGTACTTGTATATCCGGGACAGAATAGCGGTATCAATGGCGTTAACCGTAACTGTAAAATGGGTGACTCCCAGATCCATAAGCTCATAGGCGTGATAGGGAAGCATCAGGCCGTTGGTGGAAAGGCAGAAGGTCACTTCGGGATCAATCTCCCGGATAAGCCGGAGGGATTCCTTCGTATTTTCAATATTGGCAAGAGCATCTCCGGGGCCAGCTATGCCAACCACCTTCAGGTTGGGAACCTTGCTTTTAACAAGGCGGAACTTCTCAGCAGCCTGGAGGGGAGACAGAATTTCACTGGTGACCCCCGGCCGGCTCTCATTAACACAGTCAAAGCGGCGGTTGCAGTAGTTGCAGGATATGTTGCAAAGGGGCGCCACCGGCAAATGCATCCTGGCATTATGACAGGCGCCTTTACCAAAGCAGGGATGCTCCTTTGTTCTCTGCTCAATGGTTATTTCCTGAGGCGTGTCTGTTTCCTGAGGCCCGGTGTCTGACTTGGACCTGATTTCTTCCGAAGCTGCCGCCCCGCCTGGGGCCTCTTCCTTAAAATATTTGTCATACATGTTTTTGCGGTATCCTGTGTATTTATTTTCAAGCAAGGTATTGGTAATTTCATCCATTAATCTTAAAGAACCTTCATAAAAAAGGGTGGGGAGGCGCTGTCCTCCAATACGGTCATGAATGGGAAAGCCCACCCGTACAAGAGGAATTCCCAGCCGCTCCGTTAAGACCTTGCCGTCGGAATTGCCGATAAGCACATTGGCCTTTTTTTCGGCCACATGCCGTTCAAGCGTCTCAAAATCCGTATCATCGGTGATAAGAGGCTTTTCTTCCTCTTCAGACTCAACAATACCGCTGAGCTTCTCATTTACCGAGCCGGTACTCACCACCACAGGCTTTATCCCATTTTCAGAGCAAAGCTTTGCGATGGAATAAACGGTTTCCGGCTCACCGAAAATAGCGGCTCTGCCCTCGCCGTTGTATTT
>JAEXPO010000608.1 GCA_023446675.1 Bacillota bacterium
GGGTTTATACTCTTGATGAAAGCCATGATCCCGGAAATAAGCTTAAGGCGCTTGAAAAGGCTATGGAGTTTGGAAGCAAAATTCCCATCGGCGTCATCTATCAGGAAGAAAGGCCGTCCTATCATGAGAAAAATGCAGTGCTTTCTTCCGGTAAGCCCCTTTACACTGGAAAGCCGGGCTATGAGGAAAGAGTCAAGCGCTATATGGAAGAAATGGTTTAACCTGTCATGAATTTAAAATGCAAGGAGGTAGCATGAAAATGTCCGAGGAAACCAGAAAGACAGATGCACGTGAAAAAAAGAAGGAAGGCAGCAAAGCCGCCGCCGTCGCAGCAGGCATTCTTTTAGGAGCAGCAGCGGGCGTAGCCATTGGTCTTTTGGCAGCACCCAAATCCGGCAAGGATACCAGGGCTGATTTGAAGGAAAAGGCGGAGAAGGCTGCTGAGAGCACCTATAAAAAAGTACGCATCATAGGAAATGCGCTCCTTGAAACCGCGGTACTAATCAAGGATGAGCTTAAGGCCCACTCTAAAAAGGATGAGAATCCTTTAGAAGAATTTGTAGTCAGCCATTCGGAAGCTTCTGTGTCTTTCTCAGATATCCCGGAGAAAGCGGGAGAAATTCCCGAAGCGGATGATGAGGCCATTTTAGAATGAAGTTGTTTCTTTTTATAAAAGAGCTTTACCAGCGTTTCAGGGACGATGAAATATCGTCCCTGGGTGCTGTGTTTACCTTTTATTTAATATTAGCCTTTTTTCCCTTCCTGATCATTTTGGCCAATCTGGCCACCTATACGGATCTGGTAGGGGATAAGGCTCTTTTGCAGCTTGCGGCGGTTTTGCCAACTCAGGCTTATCAACTGGTATACAATACCGTGCATGAGATTATGAGCGCCAATCGCTCCAACGTGCTTTCCGTAAGCACCGTTGCATGTCTTTGGGCCGCCTCCAACGGCTTTATGGCAATTGCAAGAGGCCTCAATAAGGCCTATGATGTGAAGGAAACGCGAAAATTCTGGCTTCTTCGAATTCTGGCCATTGTCTATACCCTTCTTCTCATTGCATCCAATTTGCTGGGTATTATTATGGTGGTCTTTGGCGAGCTTATTTTGGAAAGCATCGCAATCCCTATGAGATTATCCGTACTTACGGTTTTACTCAGCAATGTTATTCGCATCACGCTTCCCATGCTGGTCTGCTTCCTGGTGTTCGCACTTATGAATCTCTATATACCCAACCGCAGGCTTACCTTTAAGCAGGTCATGCCAGGCGCCCTTATTTCAACTTTTTTGTGGATGGCCGGGTCCCTGTTGTTTTCCTATTATGTATCCAATTTTGCGAATTACACCAGAACCTATGGCAGTCTCGGAGGCGTAATTATTCTCATTCTTTGGATTTATCTGACCAGCTTCGTGCTTCTTATAGGTAGTGAAGTCAATGCCACTTCCGCTGCACTGAGAGCTAAAGCCCCAAAATAGCATGACAGAACTCAGTGGAGGTTGGAATGAAGCGCTTGAGCAGTATGAAACTCAGCCGAAAGCTCTTTCTTGGCTTTGCGGTAATTATCCTTGTGATGATAACACTGTTAGGTTATACCTATTTCAATTATATAAAACAGGTGGAAGCCGTAGAGCTCAACCTCCATACCTATGAGGTCATGCGGGAAGCAGACGGGATTACCGCAAGCATGCTGGAAATGGAAAGCAGCGCAAGAGGCTACGCCCTGTCGGGAAAGGAAAGCTTCCTGGAGCCTTATTATGAGGGGAAGGCGGCTTACGAGACACATCTTAAAGCCATTCGAACGCTAACTGTCGATAATGCTATACAGCAGGAACGCCTGGACCGGATAGAGCTGCGTTACGAAACCTGGTATGAATGGGAAAACACTCAGATTATCGAGGGACGCAAGCAAGTTAACGCTAATCTGATTGAAATGGATGAAATTATATCCCGGGTGCAAACGGATAAAGGCAAAAATGAAATGGACAGCATCCGTCAGATTCTTAAGGAAATAATTAAGGAGGAGCAGCTTCTGCTGAATGTCCGAAATCAGGAGCTTATTCTTACGGAAAGCCGTACCGGGTACATCATTTCTCTTGGCGGACTGGCAGCTGTTATTGGCGGAATTGTTATAGCACTTTTTACTGCCCTCACGGTATCAAAGCCTGTCAGGCTCTTAATTCAATCTGCCGAAAACATTACGGCCGAGAATTATCAGGAACCCATTCGAATGGAGGCGGACAAGGAGCTTAACCTTCTTATCCGGCATTTTAATTCCATGCAGGCAGCCATTCAAAGCAGGGAAGAAGAACTTAAGAAGAAAAATGATGCCCTCAAGGAGCAAATGGGGGCTGCCAAAGAAGCCAACAGACTAAAAAGCCAATTTTTGGCGAACATGTCCCATGAGCTGAGAACTCCCCTAAACTCTATTATAGGCTTTACCACAAGGGTTCTTAAAAAAAGCGGCGAGATGCTGCCCACCCAGCAAAGAGAGAATCTGGATATTGTTAAGAGCGAGGCTTTGCACTTGCTGGATTTAATTAATGATTTGCTGGATTATTCAAAGATAGAAGCAGGAAAAATGGAAGTTCATGCGGAAAGCTTTGATTTAAAAGAGGTTCTCAATGAGGTAACCGGAATGATGGGGCCTCTGTGGTCCGAGAAGGGGCTTTCCTTTGAATGCCGCTCGTTCATATCCGACACCGCCTCCATTTATAGCGATCGCTTAAAAATCAAGCAGGTGCTCATTAATCTTTTGAGCAACGCCTATAAGTATTCTGAGCATGGTCAGGTGTGCCTGTCGGTGGACCAAAAGGGTGCTCGTTATGTTTTTCAGGTTAGGGATGAGGGCGTAGGAATCGCATCAGAGAACCTGAATAAAATTTTTGACGAGTTTCGTCAGGTTGACGGCACCTATACCCGTAAGGTAGGCGGAACAGGTCTGGGCCTTTCCATAACCAAAAAGCTGGTGGAGCTCATGGGCGGCACCATTTCTGTGGAAAGCGAGCTTGGAAAAGGAAGCTGCTTTACTGTGAGCCTTCTCCCATACATAGGCAGAGAGCTCCAGGCTATGAGCAGCACAAATCAAAACTTTTCGGCCGGTCCGGAGGCACAGCCTGTTTCAGCCGGCAGAATTGTGTGTGTGGACGACGACAGCAATGTCCAGAAGCTCTATCGCCAATATCTGGGTGAACAGCATTTTGAAATGATTTCCCTGGATGGAAGCGAGGATGTGGTGAACAGAATCAGAGAGCTTCAGCCGGATTTAATCATTTTGGATATTATGCTGCCTAATAAGGACGGCTGGCAGATTCTTTTTGAGCTTAAGAACCATGCTATGACAAAAAAAATACCTGTTATTATGGCTTCCGTTTTGAGTGAAAAAAATCTGGCTTATCGAATGAAGGCGGATGAATACCTTATTAAACCCGTTGCCCAGGAAGAGCTGTATGAAGCCATAAGCCGCACTATCGCCAAAAGAAACGGTATCGAGGTGCTGATAGCGGACGATGATGAGAATTTCGTACACCTGGCAGGTCAATACTTGAAGGAGGAGGGAATTTCCTTTGATTATGTGTCGGACGGTGAAGCGGTAGTAGGAAAAATGCTGGCTAATAAACCGGATATATTGATTCTGGACATAATGATGCCAAAAAAGGATGGTTTTTCTGTTATCGAGGACATCCGGAATAAGGAGGAAATAAAGGATACTGCCGTCATCGTGGTTACATCCAAGGATTTGACTTTAAAGGAGAAGGAAGAGCTCCAGAAGCGTTCGGATCTGGTGATCCAGAAATCAGGCTCTTTAATTGAAAATGTCATGGGTATGCTCGTAAAAAAAGTGAAAGCATCTATGGAAACAGCGTTGAATGCGGGTGAAAGAGATAGAGAGAAAGACCAAAGCATTTAAGTAGAGACCGAGGTAGGGAGAAAAAAATGAATGAAAGAGTTTTAATAGCAGACGATAATCAGAACAATTTAAAGCTTATTAAAGAGATACTTGAGGATGAGGGCTATACCATTGTAACCGCAAGTGACGGAAGCGCTGCTTTGCAAATGGTACAGGAGTTTAAGCCCCATGCGCTTTTGCTGGACATTATGATGCCGGATATGGACGGGTTCCAGGTTTGTGAGGCTTTGAAAAAAGAGCCCGAAACCAAGGATATTCCTATCATCATGGTAACTGCAAAGACAGGAGGGTGTGACCTTAAGCGTGCTCTGGAATCAGGTGCCTTCGATTATATCAAAAAACCCATAGACGAGGTGGAGGTTATTGCCCGTGTCCAGTCTGCTCTGAGATTTAAGGAGCGTGAGGACCAGCTTCGGGAAATGGCAACCACCGATGGTTTGACAGGACTTTACAACCATGCCTTGATCGTTGAGCTGTTTGAAAAGGAATTGAGCAAGCAGGAGAGAAAAAAC
>JAEXPO010000211.1 GCA_023446675.1 Bacillota bacterium
CTGTATATCCAGGGCAAATGGCCCGAGTATCCCCTTAAGCTTAAGAATGCTTTCCTCCGCTGCTTTCTCCCATTGGGAATCGTGGTCGTAAAGGGCAACCACACCCTTTTTTAATCCAATCATACAATTAGCTCTCTTCCATTGACTTATCAGCCCGGGGGCTAAACCCCATGACGCCGTCATTTTTAAAGCCGCTTACGACAGGAATATCATAAAAGCTTATTGACGCGCTCACTCCCGTGACCCCAAACAAAAAAACTCACTGCAAGCCCGTAAGCCCACAGTGAGTTCATTATATCACACTATCACACTTTTCCTACCACTCGGCCACAACACCGTCGGCGGCACGCCATACGGGATTTTTCCAGTTGTGGCCTATTTGAGCCATTGCTCTGACCTTTTCCTCATTAACCTCAATCCCCAGGCCGGGCTTTGTTAATTTAGCCACATACCCCTCCTTGTAGCTGAAAACACCGGGGGCCTTCAGGTAATCCAGAAGATCCGAGCCCTGATTGTAGTGAATTCCCAGGCTCTGCTCCTGGATAAAGGCGTTTGGCGTGCAAAAATCCAATTGCAGGCAGGATGCCAGCGCTATGGGCCCTAAAGGGCAATGGGGAGCAACCGCCACATCATAGGCCTCCGCCATGGCCGCAATTTTTTTGCACTCCAAAAGTCCTCCCCCATGGCTCAAATCCGGCTGGATGATATCCACTCCTCCGTCATGAAGCATGTTTTTAAAGCCCCACCGGGTGTAATTGCGTTCACCGGTGGCTATGGGAATGACAGTGTGCTTTCGCAGCTCTTTAAAAGCCTCCTCGTTTTCAGTAAGCACCGGCTCCTCCACAAACATGAGCTTATAGGGCTCAAGCTCCTTCATGAGAACCCGGGCCATGGCCTTATGTACCCGTCCGTGAAAATCCATGGCAATGTCGATTTTATAGCCCAGAACTTCACGTATGGCTGCCACTCTTTGAGTTACCGCTTCTATTTTTCTGAAATCATCAATCCAATTCATTTCGTCCGTACCGTTCATTTTCACTGCCGTATAGCCCTGCCGCCATTTTTCTTCAGCCGCCTCGGCCACATTCCTGGGCTTGTCGCCGCCTACCCAGCAGTAAACCCGCACCCTGTCCCGCACGGCTCCTCCCAGCAATTCATAGGCGGGAGCGTTGAAGTACTTGCCCTTAATATCCCAAAGGGCCTGCTCAATACCGGAAATGGCGCTGGTAATAACCGGTCCTCCCCGGTAAAAGGCGCCTCGGTAGAGCACCTGCCAGATGTCCTCAATGTCTCCGGCATTGCGTCCAATGATGTAATCCTTCATTTCCTCCACAGCGGCCATCACCGTATCGGCCTTGCCTTCCACAATGGGCTCTCCCCATCCGGTAATGCCGGATTCGGTGGTAATTTTCAGAAACAGCCACCGGGGCGGTACTTTAAAAAGCTCCAGACTTCTTATTTTCATATTCCTTCCTCCCTGAACACCTGTCTTTTCTGAATTCCTAAATTTCCTGACTTTTCCTTAACACACGACTTATCCTGAACACCTGTCTTATCCTGAATTCCCTGAATTCCTGACTTTTCCAAATGCGTCTTTTCCTATATTCCCACAAAAATTCCGTGCTCTCACAAAAACAGCCTTCAGCGCTGTACCCTTCCGGATCCGTCGCCGTTCATAAGGGTTTTCACCTCTTCCACCGTAACCTCGTTAAAATCCTGCTCAATGGTGTGCTTAAGGCAGGAAGCCGCAACGGCAAAATCAATGGCCGCCTGGGGTGTATAGCCTTCGGAAAGAGCGTAAATCAGACCTCCTCCAAAGGAATCCCCGCCTCCTACCCGATCCACAATATGAATAAGGTAATTCTTTGAGAAATAGCACTCCTTGCCGTCATAAAGCATCCCCGCCCAGTTGTTGTCATTGGCTGTAAGGCTTCCCCGCAAGGTAATGGCCACCTTCTTCACTCCAAAGCGCTCCGAAAGCGCCCTGGCCACCTTTTCATATGCCCTGTGGGAAAGGGTTCCGCCTGCAACGTCGGTGTCATCCGCCTTTATGCCGAAAACCTTTTCCGCATCCTCTTCATTGGCAATAAGTACATCCACATAAGGCATCAGGGCCGACATCACCTCTCCGGCCTTTTGAGAGGACCAGAGATTCTTGCGGTAATTAAGATCGCAGCTTACGGTAAGACCCATGGCCTTTGCCGTTTCACAGGCTGTTTGGCACACCTTGGCCACATTGTCTCCCAAAGCCGGAGTAATACCCGTAAAATGGAACCAGCCTGCGTTTTTAAAAATCTCCTCCCACTGAAAGGTATGTTGGTCAATGGTTGCAACAGCAGAGCTCTTCCTGTCGTAAATCACCTTGGACGGCCTCTGGGAGGCTCCTTTTTCCACAAAGTACAGCCCTAAGCGGCCCCCGCCCCACACAATGTCCGACACCTCCACGCCGTGGCTTTTTAAAGACATTGCCGCAGCCTTGCCCAAATCATTGTCAGGAAGACGTGTAACAAAGGAAGCCGCTTTTCCGAAATTGGCCAGGGAAACAGCCACATTGGCCTCCCCTCCCGCATAGGATATCTCAAGCCGTTTGGCCTGGGAAAACCGCAAATAGCCCTCAGGATTAAGCCTGGCCATAATTTCACCGAAGCAAACCGTTTTCATATTCTTTCTCCTTCCATGGCTTTGGCGGCAAACCGCGCTGCCAACAACTCCAGTTCTTTGTATTCACCTTTTTTTATCAGGTCCCCGGACACCAGGTTTGAGCCGATGCCAAAGCCCTTAACCCCTGCCGCCAGAAACGCTGCCATATTATCTTCATGAATGCCGCCTACTGCCAGGGTTTTTATATGGTTAAGGGGGGCCGTCACGCCTTTTATGTATGCAAGCCCCAGCTCCCCGGCGGGAAAGAGCTTAACAAAATCCGCTCCCAGCTCATGGGCCCTCTGCATTTCCGTAGGAGTGAGGGCACCGGGTATGGAGGTCATGCCCAGTTCAAGGGTTCTTTTTATCACCCGTTCCTCCGTATTGGGAGATATAATAAAGGAGGCACCGGCTTCATGGGCCAGCTCCGCCTGTCTGGGAGTCAGTACGGTTCCGGCTCCTACAAGAAGCTCCTGCCCAAAGCTTTTCCGAATACTTTCAATTTGACGGAGAGTAAGCTCCTCAGAAAAGGCTCCTGAAGGATCAAAGGTTACCTCCATCAGCTTTATCCCGCCCCTGTATAAAGCCTCTGCCACGTGAAGGAGCTTATCCGGCTCCACCTTTCGAAGAATGGCAATAAGCTTGTGTTTTAACACCCCACGAATACAAATTTCCTTGCTCTCCATGCATGTGCCGCCTTTCATTGCTGATGTTCGTATATACGAACACTGTTCGTAATATTGATAATACTTTTATACTATAGGCTAAAGCTCCTGTCAACTTCTCTTTTGCCCTTTTATAATACAAGGATTGACCTGTTCCTGCTGCGAGCTTTACTCAGATACTCTGCATTTAGCGAGAGAAGCCGATTTCAGTAGAGGCTGCTTCGAGGATAGCCCAGCTTTCCGGAGACAGCCAGGGCGGTTTTTATAACATTCTTGCTGAAGTGCTCCTTTTTTTCAGGAGTCAGATTTGCTGCAAGCATAGAAATGCTGACGGCAGCAACCGGCTTGGACATGCTGTCATATACCGGTGCCGCCATGCACCTCACCAGCTCGGTGTCCTCACCGTTGTCAAAGGAATAGCCGTTTTCCCGTATCACCTTTAAGTGAGCAAGAAGGCTGTCATAATCGCCAATAGTATTGGGTGTTCTTGTTTGAAGCTTCCCGCCTCCGGTTATCTTCCGCACCTTTTGCTCAGGGTAGGCGGCCAGCAGGGCTTTACCAAGCCCGGTAAGGTGCATGGCGTTGGAGGAGCCGATGTTCATAATGGAGCGGATAGGAAAATCGCTTTCCACCTTATCCAGATAAACAATACGCCCACTGCTTTCCACAGCAAGATAGACGGTTTCCCCCGTTTCGTTTTTCAGCCTTTCCAGAAAAGGGCGGGCAGTGCGGCAAAGATCCGTGTTGTTAATATAGGCAGAACCCACCTGAAATGCGCGAAGCCCCAGCCTATAGGCTTTAGGATCATGACTGTCCGTTTCCAGAAACCCTTTTTCAAGAAGAATTTGAACAATGTCAAAGGCACTTGTTTTAGGTATGGCAAGCTCCCTGCTCAATTCGGACAAAGTAACGGACCTTTTTAACTCAGCTACATATTCCAGTATGGTCAGCGTACGCATCGCCGAATTGTTCATGAAGAAACCTTCCTTTTCTAAGTATATTGGGCAGCTTAGAGGTCATATCTATAGATGCATTTTTGCCTTTCGCCTTCGATATACATATCGTTCCAGGGCGGCAAATCCACAATTCTTTCAAACATGCAGCCCACATATTCGCAGGTCTTTCTTGAGGCAAGGTTATCGGGATTGCATGTGATAATGACGTATTCAAGATTATGTACCCTGGCCAATTTAAACAAAAGCCGGCAGGCTTTCCCCGCATAATGATTCCCCTGATAGTTCCTGAAAATATGGTAGCCGATATTGCCTCCATAGTAAAGATTCTCATTATGTCCGATTCTTAAATCACATTCACCCATTTCCTCTCCGGTTTTCAGCGAGCAAATCTTGAAGGCAAAGGAGGGGGCGAAATCCCTTATTCTGTCGGCTCCCGTAGTTCGGTAAAGTCTCAGGCATATTTCATCGTCCCTCAAAAAGTCCATATTGTTAAACATCCCCATTCCCCCTGGCAAATACTCCTGCGCTTAGGGCCACAATC
This sequence comes from Bacillota bacterium, assembly GCA_023446675.1. Taxonomy (GTDB): domain Bacteria; phylum Bacillota; class Clostridia; order DSM-8532; family DSM-8532; genus DTU059. The sequence continues at coordinate 4,803 of JAEXPO010000211.1, forward strand.
CCCGGCGGCAGGTAAGGTAATCTGGTGAGTTACCGTTACAGTATATCATATTTAAGAAAGGGGCCGGCTATGTTTTCACCATGGATGATGTTTTAAATCCGGATTACCTTTGATACAGAATCGCCCATTGTCTTTCCGTTTATTTACTGTCTTTTCATTTTTTTAAGATATAATCAGAAGGCTAGCTGCCTCACCACCCTAACAGGCGCCCGGCTGTCACGGGAAACACCCGCTCATAACCCAGTGCGGATAAAAAACGCTTATTCCATTACTATCCGATTTCGCCCCTGTTCCTTGGCCATGTACATCCTGGCATCGGCCCTGTCGATAAGGCTGTCCTCCGAGCCCTCCCCGCAAGCTGCCACACCGCCGCTTATAGTAATTTTAATGTCTCCACTGTCACCAAATACCGATTCCCCAATCCTGCGGCGGAGCCTGTCGGCCAGCTGCCAGGCCTCTTCCCTGGAGGTATAGGGAAGAATAAGAAGAAATTCCTCTCCCCCATAGCGCCCGGCCACGTCAGTTACCCGGATACTGTTTTTAATGCATTCCGAAACACCTATCAGAACCTGATTTCCGACAAGATGCCCATAGGTGT
>JAEXPO010000253.1 GCA_023446675.1 Bacillota bacterium
ACAGCAGAGGAGCCGAAGCAAGCCCCTCCCGCAAGCGAGACAGGCAGTTCACATATCCCAAATAATTTAAAAACGGATTCTGTTTTATCTTCTTCACTGCCCCCACTTATCATCGACATCAATGACAAGGAATTTGGAAAGTATTGATCAATAAAGATTTTACTACAGAAGAATTTGATAATTTGGCTCATCTTTTAAAAATGGAATTCGGAATTTACTTACATCCTGATAAAAGGGTCAGTTATGCGGATAAGCTTCAGAAACTGCTTAAACTAAGCGGTTGTGGCAGCTTTGAACAATTTATGCAGCAATTGTCCCAGGACACTACCTGCCATTCCATAAGAATGCTGCTAAACTGCTTCACGGTTAATCATACCTATTTTATGCGGGAAAAAGAGCATTTCAATTATTTTTCCGAAGCCGTTCTCCCTCAGTTGAAGGAGCTGCTTGAAGATGAACGTGACTTGCGAATCTGGAGTGCGGGCTGCTCGTCCGGTGAAGAGGCGTACACTTTAGCCATGCTGGTTTCTGACTTTCTGGGTGAGGACTATCATCTATGGGATACCCGCATTCTGGCAACCGATATCTCCTGCAAGGTATTGGAGCAGGCGGTGAGAGGAAGGTATCCTTCCTCTTCGGTCAACCGTCTTTTCACCCACTGGATTTCCAGATATTTTGTACCCGGCAGTAAGGAGGATTATGAAATAAGTCCTTCCATCAGGAACAATGTGATTTTCCGCAGGTTTAACCTTCACACGCCTCAATTTCCCTTTAAAAAGAAATTTCATGTTATTTTTTGCCGCAATGTCATGATTTACTTTGATTCCCAGGCAAAGCTTGCCCTCCAAACCCGCTTTTATGATTGTCTCCATAAGGATGGCTATCTTTTTATAGGCCGCTCGGAATCACTCCATCCGGAAATGGTACGGTTTCGTTCGGTAGCTCCGTCCATTTACCAAAAGGTTTAGTATCCAAAAAGCCCTGGAATGCCTCTATCTCCTTTTGGAACGTCCTTCTATCACATCCATGATGATGGCTGCGGGTATGGAAACAACCAGGGCGCCAAAGGCCAAAATGGCCAGGATTATATACCCCAAATCCGCCATCCCCTCCGTGGGAAACAAAGAAGCCTTTCCAATAAAGCCTACAATCGCCAGTAAAAGAAGAATACTGGGAATATATTTATAAAAGCGCTTTCCCTTTGTAAATTTCCATATTAGAAGCTGTAGGGCTGCCACAACCACTCCAAGACCCAGCATAATTAAATATATTCTATTATCCATAAGGTTAATTTCCTCCTATAAAAATTGTCATTCATTATTTTTACCATTTGCTAAAGCGGGCTAAACCCTCAACCCAATATCTTTAGAGCTAAATTGTTCAGATATAATCAGCCCTATTCCATTGAAGACACAAAATTTCTGTCCAGGGTAAGCACCGTATGATAATTTTCATTCAAGCCGGTAATCTCTTTGGCAATTTTCGCCCGGAGCTCCTTGTCCGAAAGCTTCACCGAAGAAGGGATCCTAACCTCAAAGATGAGATTGCAGTGGGTTTTACCGCTTACCACCCTGAAATCATGCATGGAAAGGGCCGGATTAATGGTGTTTACAATTCCTTTTACCTCAGCCCTGAGCTGATTTGTCTGCTCGTCGGCTGTAACCACCGGATCCATATGAATGACAAGCTGGATTCGGAACTCCCTGGAAAGCTCCTTTTCTATAGTATCAATAATATCATGGCTGTCCAGCAGATTATGCTCCGCAGGAACCTCCACATGGACTGTTGCAAAATACCTGTCAGGCCCGTAATTATGGAGCACCAGATCGTGAAGTCCAATGACTCCCGTATAGCTTAATATTCTGTCCTGAAGGGCCTGTACCCATTCCGGATCCGGCGCCTGGCCCAAAAGGGGATTTATGGTTTCCTTCATAAGCCCCACGCCTGAATAGAGAATGAAGAGAGCCACTAAAATACCCATATAGCCGTCAATAAGCAAACCGGAAAAGTGACCCACCAAAAGAGCGGCAAGAACGGCAGAGGTGGCAACCACATCATTGAGACTGTCCCTGGAGGTCGCCTCCAGTGTGGTAGAGTGTATACGTTTTCCTAAATTTTTATTAAATTGGCTTTGCCAAAGCTTCATTGCAATGGCAATGACAAGCACGGCTACCGTAAAATAATTGAATTCCACGGGCTCAGGATGAATTATCTTATCAAAGGAGGACTTTACAAGCTCTATACCAAGAAGAAGTATCATCAAAGAAACCACGAAACCTGTTATATACTCTATTCTGGCATGACCGTAGGGATGCTCGTCATCCGCCGGCTTGCCTGACAGCTTAAAGCCAATGAGCGTAATTAGCGAGGAGCCGGCGTCGGAAAGGTTATTCACCGCATCGGCGGTAATGGCTATGCTGTTGAAAAGAGTACCCACGGTTAGCTTGAGGGCGAACAGCAGGCCATTGGAAACAATACCCCCTAATCCTGCCAGAAGTCCGTATTTGCCTCTGACCACGGGATTGGAGGTCTCCTCAGGGTTCTTTATAAATAACCTTATCAGCGCCTTCGTCATAATTTACCTTTCTTCTTCATTTATCCAACATAAAAAAATTGGGAGGCTGGTAAAGCCTAAAGCCCCCCTATGTATTTTAATTGCCTTGTGCCAATTCCAGAACTGTTTTTAATGCCGTATCATAAGAAATACGTTCCTTGACGGACAAATTTTCAGCTCCCGCAGCCACACCATTAATAAAATCCTCATAGGTCTGCTCCACATAAACATCCGGTTGGGTACAAACCTCTTCGTTAACCGAGCCGTCGGGATTGAGCCCCATTTCCAAAGGGAAGCGTACAATAAGGCCGCTTTGGGGAAGCACCAGCGCCGCAGGGTCATAGCCTATGCCATCTCCCCCGGTTTGGGTTCCCGCCAGGGTAGCCCAGCCGGTTTCCTTTGAAAAAGCCGCAAAGGCTTCCGCTGAGGAATAAACATAACCGTCCACCAGAAGATAGATTTTCCCGTTAAAGCCCACTGGGCTTTTAGGCTTTACGGTATAAGTCATGTCATCATATTTTCCGCTCTGCCCCCCAAAATATTTTTCTTCCATTCCTTCTTTGGAGGTAAATTCGGATAGAGACTTTAACCCGTAGAAGTCAAAAAGCATTTTATTTCGGATAAAGGGCTCCAGATAGTCGGAATCCCTGAAAAGCAGATAATTTTTACTCTCCAGCTTTTCCTCCGTTAAAAGAGGAACAATGTTGTTCATCCAATAGCTGGTACTCCCCCCGCCATTACCGCGAATGTCAATAATCAGGGT
>JAEXPO010000303.1 GCA_023446675.1 Bacillota bacterium
CCATGGATGCAGCAAGCCAAATTACGCGGGAAATAAAGGAGTATTTATTAAAACAGGGTGCTTCTCTGGTCGGTTTTGCCGATCTTGCCATTCTGCCTGAGGATAAGCGTTTTTTCATGCCAAGAGGCATTTCTGTGGCGCTGGCTATGACCCCGTCCATTGTAAAGGGAATAGGCCTTTTGCCCACAAAGGATTATTACAATGAGTATTTTCGGCTTAATAACCGGCTTGACGCCTTAGTTGAGGCCGGGGCGGATTTCCTGGTAAAGCGGGGGTACAGGGCCATCCCACAAACCGTAAAATTTGTGGAGCAATACGAAACGGATTACCAATCGGTGCTTCCCCATAAAACGGTTGCAACCCGGGCAGGCATGGGATGGATCGGCAAATGCGCTCTTTTAGTGACCGAGTCCTTTGGTTCGGCCCAGCGGATATCCTCTTTGCTTACCGATGCCCCGCTGGCTTGTGACAGCCCCGTTACCCAATCACGCTGCGGGGGATGCATGGCCTGCACAAAAGCATGTCCCGGCAATGCTGTAAAAGGTGTGAACTGGGAGCTTGGGCTTGAAAGAGAAGCTTATTATGATCCTGTAAAATGCAGGGAAACGGCCCGGGCCCGGGCCAGGCAGGCCTATGGCATTGATATCACCCATTGCGGAAAATGCATTGAGGTATGTCCGAAAACTCAAAAATACATACAGAGTGTCTAATGAAAATCGGAATTTTAAATAAATACAAATATATAATATTATGTAAATTAATACATATAAAAGGTGAATCCATGCCTTTCTGTGCTGAAGAAGGTTCACTTTTTTATTTTTTTGTCCTTTTATATTGACACTGACGTTACGTTAGAAGCTATTGTGAAGCAGGTACTTGCACTTAAGCATGACAGCAAGGCGTGAAAGGACGTGTTCATATGAAAATGAAGGAAGTATTGACAAGGACCGGGCTTACTGAAAGAACCGTACGCTTTTATGAAGAACAGGGGCTCATTGAACCTGGAACCACCAGAATAAATGGCAGGGATTACAGAGATTATTCCGAGAAGGACGTGGCGGAGCTTCTGACCGTGCGGGATCTTCGCAAGCTGTTTTTTACTCTTGAGGAAATCCGTGATATGAAAAAGGAACCCGGGCGTATTCCTGAAATTGTTACGGCCTATAAGGCAAAGCTGGAGGCGGATGCTTATGCAAGAGTATCGGTGGTGGAGGCCGTGGGCAGGCTGGATATCAATAGTCTGACCCAAATGTCCGAACTGGCCCGCAGGCTTAACAGTGTGGCAGAGGGGCTCCAATTGCCCAAAAGAGATGTGGACCCCGATTTTTCCCGTTTTGACGGGATAACAAAGGAAACACGGGAAAAGGAATTTAAGCTCTATCAGGAGAAAGAGGAAAAGCGCTACCGGACGGGCCAAGCTATTGTTATAACTATAGCGGTGACTCATGTTATTACAACCCTATGTACAAGCTTTATTAATTTTAACCTCCTTACGCTGATAGTTCAAATTGCCTTGTCCATCGCTCTTGTAGCGGGAGTGAGCTGGATTCGTTACCTTTTTGTCATTGGTTCCATCTTAAGTATCCTATACGTAGTTTATTTTTTATTCGGCGGCTACGCCTCTCTGTTAAGTATGCCTATTCGGATTTTCGTTATTTTTCAAATGCTTTTTGCACTGGCATCGGCTGTTCTTTTGCTTAAAAGCCGGTGTGTCAGCGAGTTCCTGTATGCTCAAAAAAACGGGTGATCAATTGACATTCGAAAGGACTTGTTATACCATAAGAGTGTTGTTTTGTATACAATATATTTTATATTATTTGGAGGTGTAAACCATGGCATATTTAATTACCGATGAATGTATCAACTGCGGAGCTTGTGAATCCGAATGTCCCGTTAGCTGCATAAGCGCCGGAGACAGCAAGTATGTTATCGACGAAGGCACCTGCATTGATTGCGGATCCTGTGCTAATGTTTGTCCCGTTGGAGCACCGCAGCCCAGCTGATTTCAGATCGGGTTACGATTCCTGAATCATGAGCGGACCGTGGTATATCAACCGGTATTTTGCATAAGTGTCCTAAATGAAACGGAAATGAGGAGGGGGGTCAGGCTGTCAAAGCCTGGCCTCACTTTTATGTATAGCCATTTGCGCAAGCAAGCTGGCTAAATAAGAGGGAGGCAATGCCTCCGAGCTTTTAATTATAGAAGGAGCAAAGGATTGGAGCAAGAGAGTCGTTTTGAGGTTTTTGAGGGAGAAACTCTGGAGGACCTGCAGCTGGGAGGCTATTTTATACTTCAGAAGGAAAAAGCCTTCCGCTTTGGTATGGATGCGGTTTTGCTTTCCAATTTTACTGCCTCGGATTTAAAGTTTAAAAAGGATTTTACCTTACTGGATTTGGGGACGGGCACAGGTATTCTTCCCATATTGCTGGCAGCCAAAACCCGTGCTTCCCTTCTTACAGGTATTGAAATCCACGCATCCATGGCAGAAATGGCCTGAAGAAGTGTTCGGGGCAACGGGCTTTCCGGACGCATCGAAATACTTGATTTGGATATAAAGGAAGCGGCACAAAGAATTCCCCTGGGGAGCTTTGACATTGTTGCAACCAATCCGCCTTACACAAAGGCAGGAGGGGGCATGTTAAACCCGGGCGATACAAAGGCCATATCCAGGCATGAGCTTTTATGCACCCTTCGTGATGTTGTAAAAACTGCGGCGGCCCTGTTAAAGCCCAACGGCTCCTTTTATATGGTTCACCGGCCGGACAGGCTTTCTGAAATTTTTGCACAAATGCAGGCCTTCAAGCTGGAACCCAAGCTATTGCGCCTTGTCTGTCCCCGAATGGGAGAAGCGCCCTCGCTGATTCTCATTAAAGGCACAAAGTTCGGAAAACCGGGAATGAAGCTTCCGCCGCCCCTTTATATCTATGACAGTGAAGGCAGGTATACGGAGGAAGTGCAAATAGCATACGGCACTTAAGAGAGGAAGGATTAAATGGCAATACGCATTCAGACCCCGCTGACCTCGGAGTCGGCCAAAGCTCTTTGTTCGGGAGATGAGGTTCTTCTGACCGGATTTATATACACGGGAAGAGACGCAGCGCATAAACGCATGATTGAGCTTTTGGATCAGGGAAAGCCCTTGCCCTTTGAGCTTGAAAATCAGATTATTTATTACGTCGGCCCCTGTCCGGCGTCTCCCGGTCGGGTCATAGGCTCGGCTGGGCCTACCACCAGCGGCAGGATGGACACCTATGCCCCAAGGCTCCTTGCTAAGGGACTTAAGGGCATGATCGGAAAAGGCCTTCGTGATGAAGGTGTTGTTAAGGCCGTTATTGACAACAGTGCGGTTTATCTGGGAGCAACCGGAGGCGCCGGCGCACTATTGGCTTCCTGCATCAAGAGTCAGGAGGTTGTAGCCTTTGAGGATCTGGGAACGGAAGCTATCCGGCGGCTTTGGGTGGAGGATTTTCCCTGTGTGGTGATTATTGATACCAAAGGCGGGAATCTTTATGAGGAAGGCCGTAAAAAATACGCTTTGTAAACAATACAGATGTAATAATGGATGGCTATAGCAAATCGAAGAAATAAATGCAGTCTATTCATGCATGCAATAAAAGAAAGCAGTCAGGTGAAATCATGGCAAATGTGTTTAAAAAAAGAATTACAATCTTTTCCGGCCACTACGGCAGCGGTAAATCGGAGATAGCTGTAAATGCCGCTTTTATGATTAAAAAAGCGGGCAATGAGCTGTTATTGGCGGATATGGACATCGTTAACCCCTTTTTCAGGAGTATTGACGCTAAAAAACGTCTGGAAGAAGAGGGGATTCTTACAGCTGCTCCCTTATTTGCCAATACCAATGTGGATGTACCGGCTTTGGTTCCGGAAATTGATGCAGCCATAAAGAACAGAGGCAGAAGAGTGATTCTGGATGTAGGCGGGGATGAGGACGGTGCAAGGGTTTTGGGCAGGTATCATGCCAGCCTGGCCAAAGAGGAGTATGATCTTTTGGTGGTTGTAAACGGAGCCCGGCCAATGACCGAAACGCCAGAGGAAGCCGCCGCCTACCTTGAAGCCATTCAGGAAGCCTCCAGGCTTAAGGCCACAGGACTTATTGCCAATACCCATTTTCTTTCCAATACTCAGGCAGAGGATGTGGAGAAAGGGCTGGCGCTCTGTCAAAGCGTTAGCCGCTTAACCGGTGTGCCTTTAATAGCGGCTGCGGTAATGGAAGGGCTGGATCTTGAAAAGGTAGCTTCTCC
>JAEXPO010000336.1 GCA_023446675.1 Bacillota bacterium
GCTTAAATCCTTCATTTTAATCCTCCTCCCCCGACCTGCGAAGTTCTGTTTAACGTATGAAAGGGGCATGTCCGCACATGGTCGTCCACCATGCCCATGGCCTGGAGGAAGGAATACAGGATGACCGAGCCTACAAATTTAAAACCCCGCTTTTTCATATCCAGGCTAAGCCCGTCCGATAAAAGTGTACGCGCCGGCATAAGGCTGTCTGTTTCCCAGCTGTTAACCACCGGCTTATCATTGACAAAGCGCCACAGGTAATCGGCAAAGCTTCCGAACTCCTCCTGAAGCTTTAGAACCAGCCTGGCATTGTTCCTCACCGAGCGGATTTTAGCCATATTCCTAATCACGGAAAAGTTGTCCCGGATGCTTTCAAGCTCCTCATCGGAAAGCTCAGCGCAATACCTAATGTCAAATTGGTGAAAAGCCTTGCGGTATTCCTCTCTTTTAGCAAGAACAATGCTCCAGGACAAGCCTGCCTGCGCGCCCTCCAGGGTAAGCATTTCAAAAAGATAAACCTCGTCGCGGCTTGGCACGCACCATTCCCTGTCATGGTACCGCCTCATAATTTCATTGTTTCCAGGCCATTTGCAAGCACTCATACAAACCTCTTTTTAAAATTTCGTTTAGGATAGTCTTTCCACTCATATTACCATATAACCCGGACACAGGTATGTCATATTAGCTGTTCTCTATTCCGAACCGGAAGGCATGTCATTTTTATCCGGTTCTTTATTCCGAACCGGAACGTTTCAATTTTCCTCCTATAAAAAGCGCAATAAGCATTAGTGCCGCTCCTGTCAGCCAAAGTACGCTTTTGCCCCTTTCCACCCCTCTTAGCATTCCAAACAGGTAAAAGGCTCCCAGCCGGCTCCCTCCTCCCAGGTTCATGATGTAGTAGGCCAGGGGCACCATATAGGATACGGCCGTATTGCCGCTGACAGCTGAAGTCAGCATTCCCAGCGCTCCTAAAAAGCTTGCAGTTGCCAGAGCACCCCTCAAAAGGGAAATAGTAACATCACAGCCATTGAGCCTCATGGCCAGGGCTGTCAGCCCCACCAGGACAGCCAGGGCCAGAAAGGAATACACGGTACGGATAAGGTACACCAGGGGCCGCGCTATCCATTTGGAGGACACCAGTTCGTGGAGGCTTCTATCCTGCTCCGGCTGAAAAACGGGTGTTAAAAGAATGATACCGGTTAAGGAAAGATACATTTCAAGCGGCAGGGCGGAAGCGGAGCTGTCCAGCTGAGACATACCGAATAGAAGCGGCGCCACAAGGGCAACCCCAAGAGCTAAAAGGCCATGGGGAAGAAAATTATGCTTAAGATTGGCTCCTGCTATGGATAAAATTTGAACATCTCTTTTCTGCAAATCCATTTAAGCCACCCCTCCTTTTTCTTTCGTACACCATGACAGTCCCGGCGATTGCAATGAGGGCCATGCCCGTAAAAAGCAGACGATTGGCCGCTAAGTTTTCAAATCCTTCAATGAAAATCAGCGTGTTTTCAAGGGAATTATGCCGGGGAGTGAGTCGGAAAAGGGAATAGCCGCCCTCAATCTCACTTACGCCAAGATTCAGGTCCACAAACCACCAGAAGCCCTGTAAAGCGATGGCAATGGGCGTACCGGTAAGCTCTGTAAGGAACAGCCCAAGGGCTGCCGATACCATGACAGAGGGTAAAATCCAGCCCACGGTGTACTTAAAAGGCGCCAGATAGTCTAAAGCAATTCCTCTGTAGGCACTCCATACGGTAACGTTGGAGGCATAGGCTAAAAGGAGGGCAGGAAGCATCACAACCGTAATAATGGCCGCGTAGCGTGTAAGGACTATTTGCGCGGAAGAAGCCTGCCGTGTGTACAGGAGCCCCCTTATACCGGACTTTTTATCCTTCAGGGAAACGGAAACCGCCAGAATGACGGGCAGTAAGGAAAGCGTAATGCAAAGGTAATCGGTAAATAACCGGGCATAGGCCCCGGTAACGTTATCCTTCTCCACGGTGAGGTTATAGTTTGCCAACGCCTCCTCATAGGTAAGGGATACTCTTGAAAAACGCTTCAGAGCCGTCGGGTCATAGCTGGAACCGCCGCCGATAAGCTTATCGGCCTTGTCCATATACTCCTTGAATAGGTCGTAGGTTATATCCGGCTTAAGGCTTATTGGCCCTTGCGAAGAGTCTCCGTTATTAGCCCCTTTTTCGGGAGCGCTAACGGTAAATCCGCCGTTTCCATCCGGAACAAGCTCTCCTCCGTTAATAACGCTCATGCCGCTTTCCTTCCCTTCCATTTCCACGGCTGCTTTCAGGAGGGTTTCAGCAGGCTCACCCGAAAGGGCTTCAAGAATCCAGGCTATTTCCTTTTGCTTGCTGTCATTGAGGCGAACAACCTTTATAAAGCCGATGGGATATGCGGTGTAACGGTTTTCCAAAAATTCGCCGTAAAGGTTGAGTAATGCCTCGGGCATAATATTCTCCGGAATTTCCTTCAACTGTGTACCATAGCTCTCCTGCCCCGGCTGAGGCCTCTCAAGGATGCGATCCTGAAAACTCAAAGCATCCTGGGACCAGGTCATTAAAACCATACCTGCGAGAAGAACCAGAAAGGCAACGGAAAAGGCGACTTTTTTGCATTCACGCAGAAACAGCATTAAAGATCACCTCCCAGCGCGTCAACCTGAACTCCGCTTTTATAGAGATGAAAAAGATAAGCATCCTCCATATTGGGCTCGCAACGCATGCTGTCTGCCACTGGCGTTTCGGACAAAAGGCGAATCTGGATTTTCCCGCCCATGGTATGCATACCCGTAAGGACATACTGCTTTTTAAGAAGAGGCAGCTCCTTCATATCCGCTGTTATTGTATATACCTTGCCCTCAGCTTCTTCCAAAAGCTTGTGAACCGTTCCCCGGTACAAAATTCTGCCTTCGCTCAGGATGGCAATATTCTCACAGGTGGCCTCAATATCACCTACAATATGGGTGGAAAGAAGGACTATCCGTTCCTGAGCCACTTCACACAAGAGATTTCGAAAGCGTATACGTTCTTCAGGATCAAGGCCTGCCGTGGGCTCGTCCACAATGAGCACCTGGGGCTGGTGCAAAAGGGCCTGGGCAATGCCCAGCCTTCGCTTCATTCCGCCGGACAGGGCTTTGAACTTTACCTTTTTGTATTCGGATAAATTCACCTGCTCAAGCAGCCAGTCACTTTGTTTTTTTCGAAGCTCTCCGCTCATCCCGGATAAGATACCTAAATAATCCATAATTTCGGATACGGTCATGGATGGGTACATAGCAAAGTCCTGGGGCAAATACCCGATGATACGGCGTATGTCTTTTTTTTTATCCGAGGGGATACCGCACACCCCCACCTCTCCTTCTCTAACCGGCAGAAGGGTGGCCAGGGTTTTCATCAGTGTTGTCTTACCCGCACCGTTTCGTCCTAAAAGGCCAAACATGCCCCTTTGTATTTCAAGGTTTATATCGGCCAAGGCTTGTTTTTTTCCGTAATACTGGCTTAAATGACTGATTCGGATACTGTTTTCATTCCTTTTACGGATATTGTTTTCATTCATTTTCAGTATAACTCCTTTCGTAAGGCTAAACCTTACAAAAGAAACTATATAATGAAAATATCAACTTTTTATCCACTTTTTAAAGAAATGGCGCCGGCGGAATTCGCCATTAAGCCAGTGAAAAGCTGCACCGCACCGCCGCACCTCTGTCTGTGTTATAGAGCTTTAGTGTGCCGCCGTGCCTCTCGCAGAGAATTTTACAGATATTCAGCCCCATTCCAAAATGCCTGCCGCCCCCATAGGACTTTTCCGTCTCAGTCAGCCTTCCATTTGAAGGCTGACTATCGGATCGGTAAAAAGGGCGCGTCGCCATTTTTAAGTCTTTTTCGGAAAAGCCGGGACCGTCGTCGGAAACAGTAACGGTGAACAGAGGTCTTCCCTCCATACACTCCCTGTCCGATAAGCTGACATGAACCGTCTGGGAAGCAAAACGAACCGCATTGGCTGCCAGGTTTTCAAAGACCTGCATCACAATGTCCTGATCCACATGAAGGCTGTCTAAAGCCCGGCCCTCCCACTCCACGGACAGAATTTTGGGTCCGCAGAGCATGTCCCCGGCCGTCTTGAGGCCCGTAAAAAGAGATAGTGCGGATATCTCAGCCTTTTTTATCTCAATATCCTCCAGCTTCTGAAGCCGGGACATGGCCAGAGTATAGTCCTCAAGCCTTACGATGTGGGATTTCATTGTTCCAAGAGTCTCCAGCACTTTTTCTTCCGGCAGCCTGCCTTCGGGAATGTATTTCAGCAGCAGATCACTCTGTCCCTTAAGAACCGTGAGCGGCGTTCTAAGATCATGAGAAAAGGCGGCGTTCAGCTGCTTGCGCTCATCCATCTGCCGCCAGGTGCGTACATTGGTTTCCAAAAGCGCCCTGCGCATGGTTTCAAAGGACAGGCAAAGCGCCCCCAGCTCATCTTTTGTGTCATAAACCAGCTCAAAATCCAGATCATTCCGTCCAATGCGGGAAGAGGCTTCCGCCAGAAGGAACAAAGGCCTTTTCAGCTTATTCCGGTAAAACAAAAAAGCGGCTGATACAATACCTACTGTAAAAAACACCGGGATGGCCGCCAAGGAAACTCCGCTCCACAGGTTAACCACCCTCTGATCCTCTGTGGAAAGAAAGGGTGAGGATGAAACAATTAGGGCGCCCTCTCCAAGCTGGCGGCCATCCGCTGTGGTAAGGTAGTATCGGTCTCCCGACTCACCGTAGCGGGAATAAATTTTGTCTTTGGCAACATCCGCAATAGAAATCACCCCAAGAGATAAAGCTCCTGCACCAAGCAGAAACACTGTGACATAGACGATAAAGGCCGTCCGGAAGGATAGGTTCCTCAGCCGCTTTAAAGTTTTACCCATTTGTACCCCACTCCCCAGACGGTTTCAATTAAGGCTCTGTCCTCCCGTGAGGCAAGCTTGGCTCTTATGCGCCGAATATGCTCGGCCACAACCGTGCTTCCACCTTCACTGTCATAGCCCCATACCCTGTCATAAATGCGCTCCTTGTCAAAAACCTGCCCCGGATTCTGGGATAAGAGCTCGATTATGTCAAACTCCTTTTTAGCCAGGTTGAGGGATTCATTGCGGATAAACACCTGCCGATGGGAATAATCAATGACCAGCCCACCGTCAAATTTAACCCTCGTGGCCTCCCTTTGACGAAGCTCCCGCCTGAAATGAGCCGATACTCTTGCTCCCAGCTCGTCAAGGGAAAAGGGCTTGACAATGTAATCGTCGCCCCCTGCCGCAAAGCCTCTGATTTTATCACTGTCCTCCGCTCTGGCTGTAAGAAACAAAATGGGACAGAAAACAAAATCGCGAATCTGGCGGCAAACCTCCAGGCCGTCCTGTTCCGGCAGCCCGATATCCAAAAGGATCATATCCGGCTGCTTCTCGGCTTTTTTTACTGCCTGGTGCCCATCCGATGCC
>JAEXPO010000405.1 GCA_023446675.1 Bacillota bacterium
GATCATGGCGGATTCAGGCTAAAAGAAAGCATTAGAGCGCATTTGGAGAAGCAAGGCTATGAGGTGGAGGATTTTGGGACTTATAATGAGAGTTCCGTGGATTATCCCGACTACGGGCGCAAGGCTGCACTTGCTGTTTCAAAGGGTTCATGTGAAAAGGGCATTGTCATTTGCTCCACCGGTATTGGCATTTCTATTGCAGCCAACAAGGTAAAGGGAATCCGTGCCGCGCTGTGCAGCGACCTTATGTCTGCCAGGCTGACCCGTGAGCATAATGACACCAACATGCTGGCCCTGGGCAGTTTTATCGTTGGGGAGAAGCTTGCTTTGGAGATAGTGGATACCTGGATAGGTACGGCTTTTTCCGGCGAAGCACGCCATCAAAGAAGAATTGATGGTATAAGTGCCATTGAAAAGGAAGAATTACAGGAAGAGTGAAAATAAAATGATTAAGCCAACTAATAAAAATTTATATATAAGCTAAGATAATTAGTGAATCACAGGAAAATCAAAACAGTTAAGATAATTAAGTAAAAAAGTAAGATAGTTAAGCAAAGTAAATTAAGTAAATTAAGTAAACGCGTATGGAGGACTTGAAATGGATAATGTTTTTGTATTTGATCACCCCCTCATTCAGCACAAGATTTCTCTTTTAAGAGATAAAAACACAAGCTCTAAGGAGTTCAGGGAGCTTGCTTCCGAAATCTCCATGCTGATGGGGTACGAGGTGACCAGGGATATTCCTTTAAAGCAGGTGGAAATTGAAACACCTGTGGGACTTGCAAGGACCAATATCATTTCGGGGAAAAAGCTTGCCTTCGTACCCATTTTAAGAGCGGGTCTTGGCATGGTGGACGGCCTTTTAAAGCTTGTGCCCATGGCAAGGGTGGGACATATCGGCCTTTACAGAGATCATAATACGCTGGAGCCTGTGGAATACTACTGTAAGCTTCCCGAGGATGTAAGCGAAAGAGATGTGGTTATACTGGATCCCATGCTGGCCACCGGCGGGTCTGCCTGTGATGCGGTAAAATTTATGAAGCAGTATGGAGCTAAGAGCATCAAGTTTGTTTGCCTCATCGCTTCCAAACAGGGAATCGAAAAGCTTCATAAATCCTATCCCGATGTCGGCATTTACTGTGCGGCAGTGGATGAAACCTTAAATGAATTCGGTTACATCGTTCCCGGCTTGGGCGATGCAGGCGACCGTCTTTACGGCACAAAGTAATTTCTTGGGAGGACTTTGGTATGCGTCCGTCCTGGGATGAGTATTTTATGAGTATTGTTGAGCTTGTCAAATTGCGCTCTACCTGTCTGAGAAGGCAGGTAGGCGCTTTAATTGTAAAAGACAAGCGTATTCTGGCAACCGGCTACAACGGAGCTCCCGTAGGCTGCCAGCATTGTCTGGATACAGGCTGCGTCAGGGAAAAGCTGAATGTTCCATCGGGCCAGAGGCACGAAATTTGCCGGGCAACTCATGCGGAGCAGAACGCCATTGCCCAGGCAGCTTATTCGGGTACCAGTGTTAAGGAGGGTGTCCTTTATGTGACCACCCAGCCCTGTGTGCTTTGTGCAAAGCTTGCCATAAACGCCGGCATTACTAAAATCGTCTTTAAGGGCGATTATCCGGACGAGCTTTCCATGGAGCTTCTCAAGGAAGCCGGTGTGAGGGTGCTCAGATATGAGGAACATGAAAACCTGTATCCGTAACACTTTGGGACACGGGTAAAACGTTTCTCATGCACAAAGAGGTGTTGTCATGATAATCATTGAGTTCCATCATCTAGTGGCGTTTGCGGTAGCGCTCATTGTAGCCTTCTTCGCTACGCCTATAGCCAGAAGAGTTGCTTTCAAGGCAGGAGCCGTCAGTGTCCCCAAGGACACCCGGCGTGTGCACAAAAAACCTATGGCCCTTATGGGCGGGCTTGCTATTATAGCCGGCTTTTTACTCGCCATTGTTTACAGCTTTGCCATTAAGGATACCCAGTCCTTTTTGGCTTTTTTTACCCAACCCAAATCCGTTGGCTTAATGGGCGGTGCGCTCATCATTATAGTCCTGGGAATTATTGATGATATCAAGCCCTTAAGGGCACGCATTAAATTTCCGGTTCAGCTTCTTGCGGCCATTTTGGTGGTTGCTACGGGAACCCGCATCGTTGCCATTTCCAAGCCCTTTCAGAATGCCGTGGCCAGCGTGCCCTCCATGATGTTCTCCCTTGGCGATATCCTGGCCTTTCTTATCTCTGTGTTTTGGATAGTAGGCATGACCAACGCCATTAACTTAATTGACGGATTGGACGGTCTGGCTGCAGGGGTGTCGGGTATTGCCGCGCTATCTCTCTTTATAGTAGCTGTCATTCGCAGGCAGGACGATATAGCCATCCTGGCTGTATCACTGGTAGGAGCTATATTCGGTTTCCTTCCCTACAATTTTAATCCGGCTAAAATCTTCATGGGGGATACGGGTTCAACCTTTTTGGGGTTTATCCTGGCAACTATTTCCATTCAGGGTACATTAAAATCGGTTACGGCCATAGCGCTTGCTATTCCTATTCTTGTACTTGGCCTTCCCATTTTTGATACGGCCTTCGCCATTACCCGGCGTATTGTACACGGCAGACCCATTGGCGAAGCTGACAGGGGACATATTCACCACCGCCTTTTGGATATGGGAATTAGTCACCGCATGTCTGTTATTATTCTTTATGTTATCAGCGCCACTCTGGGGTTATTTTCGATTGCTCTTGTAGATAAAGGCCTGCTGCCTTCCCTTATTCTGCTTATCATACTCGTTATGTTCGGTATCGGGGGTGCCCGTAACCTGTCGGAGCTTAAAATGCCTGAGGATGAAAAAAAAGGCGTCCTTCAGAAGGAAGCGGCGGAGGTTCTGGATGAAGGCCCTGAAACAGCGGCTTTGCCGACTGATAATAAACATCCGGCGGAACAGTCCTTGCCCGTCAATCTGGAGAAAGAGCCTGACCCTGAGAATTTGTTGGAGACAGCCCAAATGGAAGCAGCTTCCGGAAAGAAAGGCCACGATTCCACCCCTTTGTCATAAAGAGGAAAGCCTTCAAAAAGCTAAAGCCAGGGGCAAGAAAAACAGAGGATGCATGAAGGAGAAGATAATAGCGATGAACAAATTAAAGGTAATGACGGTATTTGGTACCCGGCCTGAGGCTGTTAAGATGGCCCCGCTGGTTAAGGCTCTGGAGTGGGATCCGGATTTTGATTCCACTGTCTGTGTGACGGCTCAGCACCGCCAAATGCTGGATCAGGTCC
>JAEXPO010000407.1 GCA_023446675.1 Bacillota bacterium
GAAAGCAGAGGCACGGAAAGCAGAGGCACGGAAAGCAGAGGCACGGAAAGCAGAGGTGCGGAAAGCAGCAGCACAGGGAACATTGGAGCAGGTATGATTTGCAAACGCTGTCTCATTCAGGGAGCGGACAGGGAAGCTTTTCAACGAAATCTGAGAGCCTATGTGGATAGTCTGCCGGAAGCGCAAAAAGCAGATGTCCCCCTCTACCAAAGCCGGCTTCTTATTTGCGACAGGTGCGCGCATCTTCTGGAAGGCATGTGCCGCAAATGCGGCTGCTTTGTGGAAGCGCGGGCTGCCAAAAGAAACATGGCATGTCCTGCACCCGAGCATTACTGGTAACCGGACAAACTGGAAAAGAAGGCAGGATGCAATGCGGGAAATTAATAATCCGGAGGAGGCCCTGCGCCTGTGCAAGGCGCTGGGCTCCCCCATACGCATGGGAATAATAAAAATATTGAAGCAAAACCGGTCGGTGAATATAAACACCCTCTCCGAGCAGCTGGGAGTTACCAACGGGGCCATGACGGCCCATATCAAAATGCTGTGCGACGAGGGGATTATAGCTGTGGAGCATGCACCGGGAAAAAGGGGTGTCCAAAAGAACTGTGTTCTTAAGGAGCACAAGTTTATTATGGATTTATCCCGGGAATACAATCCGGATAATGTGTATGAAACCGATATTCCCATCGGCAGCTACACCTCCCACAGCATTTATCCCACCTGCGGGCTTGCAACCCGAAGCCAGGTTATCGGCCATATGGATGATCCCCGCTATTTTAATGATCCCCAAAGGACGGAGGCCGCCATTTTATGGTTTACCAAGGGCTTTGTGGAATATCCTATTCCCAATTATCTCAAGCCCAACAGCCGGGTAGTGGAGATTCAGCTTTCCATGGAGCTCTCCTCGGAAGCCCCCGGTTTTTGTGAGGATTGGCCCAGCGAAATTCATTTTGAGCTGAATACCGTCCCCCTGGGAAGCTGGGTAAGTCCCGGGGATTTCGGAAAGGTAAGGGGGCTGTATACACCTGACTGGTGGCATCCCCACTGCAATCAGTACGGTATGCTAAAGCTTCTTACCGTTAACGGGGAAGGCTCCTTTGTGGATGGCAGGAAGATTTCCGATATCACCATCAACCGGCTTAATATTCATGAGAACAGTGAAATGAAATTCCGATTATCGGTATCCGATGATGAAGGAAATATCGGTGGCCTTACCCTTTTTGGAAAGGGCTTTGGCAATTACAATCAAAACATTAATGTACGGGTTCTTTACCAGGAAAATGAGCCAATAGCATAGAATATCAGCTTGCATGAATAAAATTCCAATTATGGGTTATTTCTAGGGTTAGAAGTCCAATTGCCATTTGGAAGGATGTGACGACACTGGAGATGTATCCTAGGTCCGGGAACGAACCCGACGAAGAGCTTTATATGGTGTCTGACGAAGGAAAAATTCCTATTTCTCCGGAGGAAGCTAAAAAATACGAGCTGAAAAAAGGCTCCCTGTCCCCCTTTACGGGAAAACCCATCGTGGGGAAGGATGGCTGGAGTAAAAGCTTACACAGCCGGGAGAAGGAAGTGGCCAAGAAACCCAAGGCGGAAAATCTGGATGCCAAGCTTGTGGAGCCGGAAGACGGAATGGTGGAGCTGGAAAACGGAGCATTGTTTTCTACTTCGGAAATTCTGGATATTTCCCAGGGGGTGGACTCCTCCGTGGAATCCAATGACGACGGCATGAAAATGGAACAATAGAAGCAAGTCATGGGCTTCAGCCGGGACAGAGCAACCATTACAGAAGGGCTCTGTCCCGGCGTTTGTTTTCAGGCGGACTTTTCATCAATAATTTGGCAGCGAAGTTCCAGGCATCTTTTTATAACATCCAGATCCTCCTGGGTGGGGTTTATCCAGCGAAAACCGATTCCGCCGCCCATGCAAACCCGGCGCCTGCGGCCCAGAACCGTTGCAAACGCGCCCAGATGGGAGGTTGAACAGCCTGTGCACCCCCAGAGGTGGCGCAGGCTGTCCTTTTGAAAGGCGGGGCTTTCCTTTTCCAGCCGCCCGTTAATTAATGCGGGATCGTCCCAGGAGTAGGTTGCGGTAATACGAAGGGTTAGATCCCCCTTTGCTGTATCCAGGCACATCACCTGATTGCCCTTATACTTATAATCCACTTTCCAGAAGGTGTTGCACACCGGCTTTGCCTTAAGGCTTCGGGCATAAGCATCTAGGACGTCGGACAGGCAGCGCCTTTCGTTTATAAGGGGCTGTGCATAGTCGTCATAGGTGGGCTTGTATTTGGAATGGATCTGGCGAAACTCAAGGTTCTGAAAAGCGAAATAGCCAAAGGAGCTCAACTTTTCCGAGGAGGAAGCAAGAGCGCATAGGGCTTTAAGCATTTGGGGATACCGGGTTGACACAAAACGGTTGCCTTCCTTGATAAAACCCACACGTGCCAGGCCTTCGAGGCGGGTGCTCAAAGGAATGGGACTGGTAGACGTGCTGGTTTTCTTTCCAATGATGGCAAGGGTATCATCGGAAACCGAAAGTGCATTATCTTCAAAAATCCCTTCCCTTCCCAGCATGCACAGGAGCAATTGATAGCCGTTGACACAGTTGTGGGTTTGAGAAAGTATTTTTTCGGTTTTAGCAGGCTGCCTCCGCTTCACCCCGTTAAGCTTTTTTCCGTCCAGATGGTTTTCCAGCAGCATCACCGGAAGCCCGTAGGCCTCCGGATTTTCGTACATATCCGAAAGCAGCGCCAGCATAAAAGCATGATAGTCATTGCAGGACGCTTTAAGCTCCTCGTCCTCTGTCCAGCCCAGGGACAGCTCCAGGGGAGTAAGCTGACGGGCGGCGGAGTAAATGATTTGATGTACGGAGGAAGGAAATTGTGTTTGTTCCCTTGTAAACTCATTAAAAACGGCAGACATAGGTACACCCCTTTTTCATTTGCTATCCGCTTAAAATAACCTCAACCTTAAAAATGGACTTTCAGTATGACAAATGGTCTTTCAGAATAACTTTGCTAAATACCTTACATGACCTTAAAACGGCTTTTCAGAATAACCTTTCAAAAGAATCCTGCAAAGTAACCCTACAAAATAACCCTACAGGACCTCAACGGAGCGCTCAAGATCCAGCATTTCCTTATAGTAGGAAAGCTCCTTAGCCGAAATTTCAGGAAAGAGAAAGGAACCGCAGCGGCATTTATTGTAGGCCTTTCCCTCCATTTCAAACGCAAAGCCTCCGGAGCAGCCTTCGCGGCACGCTCCGCATTCCCAGCCGCTTGTTTTCATAGTCTGGAGGATGCTTTGGGGAAAGGTCATAACCTTTTCCATGTATTTAGCGATATTTTGAAGGTTCAGCTTGGCGGTAAGCTTTTCCTGCTCTACCTGCAGGCTCATGAGAACCTTTTTGCTTTTCGTGTCCGTATAAACGCAGGAC
>JAEXPO010000408.1 GCA_023446675.1 Bacillota bacterium
GGAGATCGCCCTCAATGATGAAGCCGGAAACAAAGTTACCCTGGTTTATTCAGACAAGTATTATTTTGATGGGGAAAAGCACCTTTATTTTGAGGTGGAGGGGCTTCCAACTGAGGCGGACACACCGTCGGAGCTTCGCTTTTACAAAGGCGGGGAGCTTCTTTTCGTCGCCTATGGACTGCAGGGTGACGATAACGACGGTATCCGTGCCTTTCACCGTGTTGTTTACAACGATGGCAGCCAGGAAGAGGGCGGAGATGGCTTTTATACCCCGGAGGAGCTTTCAGGTGCCACAGTGGAGCTTCAAACCTATCGCCATAATCCCGAATACGGACAGGAGAACAGTACTTTTGAGGACGAGGGAGAAAACGGAAGCGGTGAAGAAGGCGGAGAAGGCGAAGAAGGTGAAGGCGAAGAGCCGCCTCAGGAGCAATATCCTTACATCGAGGATACTCTTTATGCCTCTTCTGAAACCGTAAGCTTTACAACCCTTGAAAACACGACACCCTCCATGTACTACCAGATTTATGTGCCCTCCAACAGCGTGGAATTTCGTTATGCCCTCTATGCTTATGGTGATGCTGCCCTTATTGACAATGACAAATGGGCCGGAAACAATAACGACGGCCATGTAAAAATAGATCTGGTGGATGAAAACGAACAGGTCGTTGCCCTGGACAGCAGCACCATAAAACCCGATGATCATGCCGACATAGTCCCTTTCGCGGGCTGGAACGAGTATGTACGGCTCTACGACAAGGTTTTTAACGAGGCCGATTTTGCGGTAAGAATGGATTTTCCTCTCTATATTTACGGTATGGGTGTTCCCACCGGGGCCTTAACGGACGGCGGAAGCTATTTTTTGAGGTTCAGAGACAGTGAGAGCCAGGAGGTTTCTGTCCTTAAGGACATTGAAATAAAGGCGGCGGCCGATCCCATTATTATCTCTCTGGATACCCAGCCCGACGGTTTTCTTCCCGCCTTTCCGGGAAGTGAAGAATTCTATATCTCCATGGAGGGCTATAACCTTTCCGGTGACAAACTGGATGCGGTTTTGGTTGAACATGGAGGGGGCAGAGTGATTGCAAAAGCAACGGACTTTCGCTACCTTTCCTTTGACAGGCGGTCAGGCTATACCCAGGCTGCTTTAAAGCTTACGGTGGAGCAAGGGGAGGCCATAAAAAAAGATCAGGGCTATAAGCTGGTTTTAAGCCCTAAAGGCAGCGGCAGCACCCTTCGGGTATCCTCCGGCACCAACGCCGAGTATTACACGGATCAGCCCGTCCGAGCCTATGCCGCCACATTTGTCCAGCAGGAGCCTTACGCCGACTTTATTATTTATGCAACAGGCGATTTGACGGATTCCGGCAATGCGTCCAGGAAGATTAAGTTCGTTCTTCGTATAAACGGAGCGGAATACGATGCCTATTCCCAGGCCGCGGAACGGATGCATGTTGTATTCAAGGACAGCAGAGGTGAGACTGTTAAATTCTACCAGTACGATTATGGTGAAATACGGGTCTACAACTGGAATGAGGAAGCGAATGATTACAATGATTGGGATACGGATGTTATCTCTCTTTCTGTCAATGATAAGGGCTTTATCCGTGACAAAGCCTCCCAGGGGCCTGCCCCGGTTCTGGAGATCACTGCTCCAAGCAACTACCTGGCCGAAGGCGAGCTTCCGGCAGACTTCCCCCTTTCCTTCCTGGCCCTTAGCAGCCTGACAGGCGCAAGCCCTGAAATAGGGCTGGTTAACACACAGAATGGCGAGGATTCTCCGCCGGTTTATGTGGTTACAGGGGACGCCATAACCCTGGGGGACCCGGTTACACGAAGCCTGGAGACTGATGAGGGCCAGCAGGATATTTCCTATACCCCCGTATCAGCCGGCCTTATCCTTCCCGAGGGGCTTCCCGGCGGCCGCTATCTTGTAAAGCTGGTCAACCCCGAGGACGGGAATACCGCCACGGTATTGCAGGTGTTTATCCTGAGCTCAGGCGTAGCCTATGGCGATTTTACATATGTTCGCACCGATTTTGACAGGCTTTCGGCGGAAACCACGGTTGTGACCACCGAGGAGCTTGATACCTCCAAGGTAGGCCTTTCCGTTACGGATTTGCTGGGCAACGCCATCCCCCTGTCGGAATTGGAGATAGCCGCGACAGAGGGAGCCTCCGGCACCAATATCCGTGCAGCCGCAAAGCTGCCGGGGAGCCTTTCCTCCGCCTATTACAATGTTAAGGTGACCTATAACGGCCTGCCCCTTCGTTCCTTCTCCGACCCGGCTTATGAGATTGAGGAATATCTGAATACTCTGGTTCCTCTTTTAACAGAATGCCATATGGGGTATTATTGGGTGAATGACTATCCGGAGGGGGATCCGCCCTTTGGGGGAGCCGAGCTTGGCGGCGTACCGGAAGGCGCGGTGGTTCAGGGGGCTGTTTACAGCACCTCCACTCCCAAGGATACCGCCCCCCTTGCCGTATTGAACATGATTAAGAAGCGCGTAGCCGCCAACCAGGAGGTTTATACCTTTAAAAGCGAGGATGTGGCCGGTTTAAAGGGGAAATACGATTTTTTCTTTACGGTAAACGGCAAGCTTGTGGGCAGCGTCCTTAATTACAGCGCGGAAGAAAGCAGCGACTATATCGAAGTGGACAGTGTGACGCTTAATAAGGAAGCCCTCACCCTGTCCCAGGG
>JAEXPO010000429.1 GCA_023446675.1 Bacillota bacterium
AGACGATGCAGTTACCGCCGTATCAGAGGCCGTTTTGCGGGCCAGAGCAGGGCTGAAAGATGCAAACAGACCAATTGGTTCCTTTATTTTCCTGGGTCCTACGGGAGTGGGCAAGACGGAGCTTGCAAGAGCTCTTTCGGAAGCCCTTTTTGACACGGAGGACAATATGGTTCGCATTGACATGAGCGAATACATGGAAAGACACTCCGTGGCCCGCCTTATCGGCGCGCCTCCCGGCAATGTGGGCTACGAGGAGGGGGGACAGCTGACGGAGGCGGTTCGCCGGAAGCCTTACAGTGTTATACTATTTGACGAAATTGAAAAAGCCCATCCCGATGTTTTTAACCTCCTTCTTCAGATTCTGGACGACGGACGTCTTACCGACAGCCAGGGCCGAGTGGTGGATTTTAAAAACACAGTCATCATTATGACCTCCAACATCGGAAGCGATTTGCTACTTGAAGGGGTTACCGAAAACGGTGAGCTTGATGAAAACCTTCGGGATAAGGTGCTGCTGGAGCTTAAAAGGGGCTTCCGCCCTGAGTTTTTAAACCGCATTGACGACATAGTTCTGTTTAAGCCCCTGACAAGGGACGAAATAAAGAAGATTGTTGGACTTGTGATGGAGAACCTGTCCCGGCGATTGGCCGAAAAGGATATTCGCCTGGTATTAACCGGGAGCGGCTTGGATTATATTGCTCTGGAAGGCTGGTCGCCAACTCTGGGCGCCAGGCCGGTAAAGCGTTTTATTCAAAAGCATGTGGAGACGGAGCTGGGGCGTCAGCTTGTTAAAGGTGTTATTGGCGAAGGGGATACGGCTGTGGTGGATTACAGCGACGGAGGCCTTACAATAACGAAGGAACAAAAGCAATAAAAACAGTAAGCCAATAAAAAAAGAGAGCAAAAGCTCTCTTTTAAATTTCTTATTCGGAAACCTCAGTAAGTTTACCTTAGTACTTGGAACCTCTGGGTCCGCTGTTCCTCTGCTGCTTTCTTGCTCTTCTGCAGTCAGGGCACCTCTGGGGCTCATTTTCGAATCCTTTTTCCTTGTAGAAAGCCTGTTCGCCTTCTGTAAATACGAAATCGGAACCGCAGTCCTTGCACTTCAGGGTCTTGTCTCCCATGGTAAAAAACCTCCTTAAAATTCTCGGATTCCTTGTTTTGACCTAGACCCTTTATCCAACAATTAAAAGGAGAGGGTTGTTCAAAATTGAATGAATCCATTAAATGAAATTTACTCTTGTAGTATAACATCTACACAAAAAAAAACAAGGGGGTATCGAAAAAAATGTTATTTCTGCTAAAAATCTCGGACAAATAAGCTAAAATATCCAAATTATTCATTCGCCACCTTATCCTGATTTATAGAATGGCCTAATCTTAATTTAAGTATGTTGGAAATTTATTGAAACGGTGTTAACTTCACTTCAGAATAGGAATTAAACGGAGGCTGGATTGAAGAATAACATGAAAACCGTATTCGCCGGCAATGAAACGTGATAAAATGGATACATTACCCTTACTGCTGCGTCATTGCCGCAGAAAGCGCACAAGCCGGTTTTTCACAAGTCTGATGAAAATCCTTGTTGCAGCGGCAAAGAGCACCTGCTGGATATATTGTTAGCCGGGAGGCAGAATAAAAATTAGAATGCTGGAGATCACGGAGGAATGGGCCTATGGTCCGATTAAATGAAGTACAGAACGAGGGTAAGGACGCTCCCGGACCCGACGAGCTTGTGGCATTGGCCCTTAAAGCCAAAGAAAATGCCTATGTGCCTTATTCCAGGTTTCACGTGGGAGCGGCTGTATATGCGGATAACGGAATAATTTATACCGGCTGCAACGTTGAAAATGCTTCCTACGGCGCAACCATCTGCGCTGAGCGGACAGCCGCAGTAAAAGCACTGTCGGAAGGCGCCCGCCGTTTTAAGGCGGTGGCCATTGCCAGTGACAGTCCGGATTTTACTATGCCCTGCGGGATTTGCAGACAGGTTTTAAGTGAATTCTGCGATGAGAATACCCCGTTGTATTTAAGTGATAAAAATGGAAATTATATCACCTATACCTTCAAGGAAATATTGCCCCACGCCTTTTTAAAAGAGGATTTGGACAAATCGGCAAAGAACCCTTGAACCAGGAGAAGCCAGTTTAAGCAAAAATAATTTGAAACGGAAAGAGGAAAAGCAGTTTTATGGCTTTTAAATCAGGATTTGTAACTATTATCGGAAGACCTAACGTGGGAAAGTCCACCCTTTTGAACCTTCTCACAGGTGAAAAAATCGCTATTATGTCCAATAAGCCCCAAACCACCAGAAACACCATCCAGACTGTAGTGACCACCGCCGATTATCAGGTGGTTTTTGTAGACACCCCCGGAATGCACCGCCCGAAAAACAAGCTGGGCGAATATATGATGAATGTAGCCCGCAACACCTTCGGAGAGGTGGATGTTGTTTTGCTTCTGGCGGATGCAACAGACAGGGATGGGGCGGCCACGGATAAAATGATAACCGAGGAGCTTGCAAAAACCAATACCCCGGTTATTCTGCTTATCAACAAAATCGACAGGGTTGAAAAACCCGCATTGTTGCCCTTGATTCAGCGCTACAGCGAGCTTCACCCGTTTAAAGCCATCCTTCCTGTGAGTGCTCTGGATTCGGGCACGGTAAAAATCGTCATGGACGAGCTGGTAAAATACTTGCCGGAGGGGGAGCTTTTATACCCGGAGGATATGCTTACGGATCAGCAGGAAAAGGTGCTTGTTCAGGAGCTTATCCGGGAAAAAATCCTCAACCTGCTCAGCGACGAGGTTCCTCACGGCGTTGCCGTGGAGGTTACCGGCTTTAAAG
>JAEXPO010000528.1 GCA_023446675.1 Bacillota bacterium
TGGCCCATAAGGAAGGGAAAATTCTTTACCTTTTTGCGGGCCTGGATCTCATAACGTTCTAAAAGCTGATCAATGACCAGGTCAATAACCTGGTTCAGTTCTTTATAAAAGCCTTCAATATCTCCCTTGTGAGAAAGACCCAGCCTTGGAAGGTTGACCGTGGTAAAGCTTAAATTGCCCCGGCCGAATATGGTTTCCCGGCTCCTGTCATGGACATTGCCGATAACTCTGGTACGGCAGCCCATGTAGGCAATTTCGGTTTCAGGCCTTCCAGGCGTGTAATACTGGAGGTTGAAGGGGGCGTCTAAAAAGGAAAAATTGGGATAAAGCCTTTTGGCGCTTACGCGGCAGGCCAGCTTGAAAAGATCGTAGTTGGGATCCTCGGGATTGTAGTTAATGCCTTCCTTAACCTTAAAAATATGGATGGGGAAAATAGCGGTTTCGCCATTGCCCAAGCCCTCCTCGGTAGCCAGAAGAATGCTCTTGATAACCAGCCTTCCCTCAGGGGTGATGTCCGTTCCGTAATTGATGGAGCTGAAAGGCACCTGGGCACCGGCACGGCTGTGCATGGTATTCAGGTTGTGTACCAAAGCTTCCATAGACTGGAAGGTGCAGCGTTCTGTCTCACGGGTGGCATTTTTTCTGGCAAAAGCCCGAATTCGTTTTACCTGGGCTTCATCCGATACGAATTCCCTTAGCAGAGACGTTTCCAGGGCATCAAACGCCTCATTTTCAGTTAAGGCAGGCTTTAGGCCAAGGGTCTGCTCAATTTTTGCCAGAAGGCTTAATACCAGTGCCTCGCTGTCCTCCGGGCCCTCCAGAAGATCAAGGGCTTTAATTAAATTCTGGCGATAGAGCCGGGCATAGGTCTTGGCTACGCCCAAGGCCATGCCGTAATCAAAATTAGGGATACTCTGGCCACCGTGCTGGTCGTTCTGATTGGACTGAATGGCAATGCACGCCAGGGCCGAATAGCTGCTGATATCGTTGGGCTCTCTTAAGTGACCGTGGCCGGTGCCAAAGCCGCCTTTAAAAAGCTTTTCAATATCAATCTGGCAGCAGGTGGTGGTAAGGGTTAAAAAGTCCAGATCATGGATATGTATACGTCCTTCCATGTGGGCTTTGGAATGCTCGGGCTTTAAAATGAACATTTCATAAAACTGCTTTGCACCCTCCTGCCCGTATTTAAGCATGGTGCCCATGGCCGTATCACCATTGATATTGGCATTTTCACGTTTCAGATCGTTGGCCGAAGCATCCTGAAAGGTCAGGTCCTCATAAACCTTCATAAGCCGGGTATTCATTTCACGCACGCGGCTGCGCTCGGCGCGGTATAAAATATAGGCCTTGGCTTGCTCGGCAAAGCCCGAGCTGAGCATAACCCGTTCCACTAAATCCTGAATATGCTCCACATCGGGCACCTGATTCTTAAAATTGGCGTCTATTTCAAGCGCCACCTTTTCGGCCAGCTGAACCGCCGTGTTGTAATCCACTCCGCCGGTGGCGTTAAAGGCCTTAAAAATGGCGTTGGTGATTTTTTCAATGTTAAAGGGCGCCTCTCTGCCGTCTCTTTTCTTAATCTTAGTAAGCATACTCCGATCTCCTCCGTATTTTAACCTTTTTTAGTATAAAAGGGGCTAAAAAGCCCCGCTTTTTTCGGGGCTTTTTAGTATGCGGCTTTACCGCCGGGCCCTTTTTAAAAGGGTGTGCCGATACAGGAATAAGGATGTCCCGGCAGTGTTTCCAAAGCTACATTTTGTATTTATTATTCTATCACTCACTATATATAGTGTCAATCCAAAAACTTAGGATAAAAAGCCTATTTACAAGAATGCCTCAAAAACGGAGCAGCGTCAAGGTTTAGATTACCAGCGGCAGCTTACCAAAGAGGGATACGGTAGGAGGAAGTGGTAATATAGGTAGGGGTTAAGGTAAGGGTAATATTTTTTTGGTCGCTGTCCTCCAGAAAGTAGTAATAAGTGGTGGCCATCCCCGTCTTATCAAACTCCCATGAAAACCCTCCGCTGGGCTTTGCGTCCGTTAAATAGAGCCAGTACAGGGAGTAAGCCGGATTAAGGTTTTCAAAATCCATAGTGAGCTTAAGGCAGCGTTGCTCTTTTCCGCCTTCATCAACCTCTTTCATTACTGTCTCTGCGGAAATAAGAGTTACCCAGGAATCGTTAAAACTCACCTGCTTATTGAGTACCACACTGTCCCCTGCTTTCGGAATAGTTACCCTTACATCCTCCTTTTCCTTGCTTTCCAGAGTTACCCAGGGAATGAC
This sequence comes from Bacillota bacterium, assembly GCA_023446675.1. Classification (GTDB taxonomy): domain Bacteria; phylum Bacillota; class Clostridia; order DSM-8532; family DSM-8532; genus DTU059. Next base: position 2,285 of record JAEXPO010000528.1, read on the forward strand.
AAGCTCCGCTGAGGAAGGCCTTTCAGAGGTTTTAAAGCCGAAGTAAGTTATGGGTCCTATGCTTGAGCCCAACGTTTCCTGCCCGATATCCCGTCCATCGGCTGACAGGTGTATTTCATCCGTCAGGACCGGATTATTGCTGTCACCCATAAACGACTTAATTTTATAGAGGGATTCATTGTAGGAATAAAGCATTACGGAAATAAGGCCCTCCTCATAAGTGGGCACTGCCGTGACAGAAAGGGCATTATGGCTTACAGTGGGGCCAATGGCCTCAAGATCCGAAAAGCCTTCCACTGACTTAAGGGTAAAAGGTAATTCCAGCCCCGATTCCAGATCCCTAATGATATATTCCCTGTCCGGTTCCGCCTGGCTGTTTTCCGGCAGCGTAAAGCTGCCATAGATTGAATCGTGGTCTGCTCCGGAGCCCCTGGACCAGTTGGTCATAAGGATGGGGTCTTCCTCTCCGAGAACAATCCGGGATGCCTGAGAGGCGGCAGCAAGCTTGGTTTTATCCGGCAGAGCCTGGCTTCCGTCCTGGCTTTTACGTTGAAAATAAAGTGAAACCGTAATATATCGCCCATCGGATACGGCACTTAGAAGAGTCATTGAAAGGCTCTCATTTTCTACCTTAAGCCCCGGGGTACTTAAAGCATAAAGAAGGGGGTCCCCTTCTCCTACTATGCCGTGTCCGGGCACAAAGCGGAACCATTTTTGTATGGCATAGGACATTTGGTCATAGCCGGGATAGATGGACAAGCCGAAAAAGAGGAGGATGCCGGCTAAAACAACCGCGGCCGATCGAAGGAAAAGCCTTCTGCTCTTAAGCCTTCCGGTAAGAGTTACCTTTTCATCCCTCAGGAGAAGGCCCGCTTCTTCCGCTCTTTGTAAGACCTGCTTTTCTATTCGCCGCTGAGCCCCCGCCTGAAGGGTCGGCGACTCCATTTCTTCAAGGAGCGTCTCTGTCTGCTCCGAATCCAAATGATCAAGGATTTGTTTTATCCTGTTATCCATTTACTTTCCCTCCCCTAAAAGACTCTTTATTTTTTCAATACCTCTGGATAAGCGCTTATCCACCGCACTCACCCTCATTTTCAGGGCGGCGGCTATTTCCCTGGAGGTCTGACCTAAGTAGTACCGGCGGATGAAAAGGTCACTGTCCGGCTTTCCCAACGCTTTAACGGCGTCAACCAGAAGCCATTTTTCTTCCCTGGAATAACCTTCCGTCTCATTCTCTGCAGGCAGGCTTTCCAACCCTGCCCCTTCCTCCATGGGCGTCAAATGGGTTCTCTCAGCTTTAAGCTTCCTGTACCTGTCGATGCCTCTTCTTGCGGCTACCATGGCTATAAAGCCCTTCAGGGAGCTTTTAGATATATCAATGCGATCTCTTGCCTCAAAAACCTCAAGAAACACATCGCTGACACCTTCCTCAATCTCCTCCGGGGAGGACATGGTGCCAAGCTTTCCGGCTACAATGGTATAAACCAGGCCGGTATAGGCTTTCATTAAGGCTTTGAGCCCTTTTTCCGGCGAATAGATTAAATCGTGGTAGATTTCCTCGTCCACTGCCCTTTCCTCCTTGATGTACATGCCCGCTCCACGGCCCTGCTTCCACCGACTTTTTACAGGTACGCTCCCATCCATATCTTATCAAACCCGCTTTCATGTGCAAATGTCCGCCTGCCCCGCATTTTACAGTCCGGCTGGCCCACATTCGTGCCTGTTTACTTATCATTTATAGGCTTCACTACTTATATTCGAAGGAGGGAAAGAAAAACGGACACATGAAAACAGGATTTTTAAAAGAAAAAGAGCTTCCCTGATCTACTTTGAAGATATAAATCAAACTGCACCACCATCATGTAAGTGTCTGCTTGCCGGGATAAAAAGACGTTCGTTCTTTATTCACTTACAGAATATCCATTATGTGGAATCGAAGTGCACATCGGCAGAGTATATCTAAATTCGAATATTATCATAAAACCAGGCATAATATTTATAATCTTTACTTGACTTGTGCAAAAATGATCCCTAATAATGGAAATCGGTTATGCAACAAGCCTTAAAATTTTATGAACTGAGGCAAGGTCGACCTTTTCCTTGCCGCAGTTGTAAACATAATCAACCAAGTTTCTCAAATTGGATACCTTGAGGTGATCAATCGTTGCCCCAAGGTTCTCAAGTTTTAAGATAGACGCGTTCTTGTACCTATAAAATTCAATATAGCCGCAAGCCATATATTGGATCAACCAAAAGCGTTTAATCGCCTTAATGTTACGCATCTGGTAATGGTCAAAGCCAAGTCTGTCTTTCAAGTATCTGAAGCTGGTTTCTATCTCCCAACGTTTACTGTAATAGTCCATGATGGTCTGGGAATCAAGGCTGACATCCGAACTCAGAAGATATTTGGGTTCACCCTTTGGAGTACTGGCCTCCCAGGTTATCAGGATTACGGCATTCTCAAGGCCACTCACTTTGCCTTCGTAACGATAGACCTTATACTGCTTCCCCTTGACTGTAACAAGGTCAAGGTCATCCTCAGTAATGTACTTTACAAACGCATTGAGGTTTTGTCTTATGCCCGCCGGATAGAATACCCTATTGCATTTCAGCGCTCCTATGGTTTGGAAACCGAGCTTGGCCGCTTCATTGATGAGCTTTGGAGAAGTATACCAGGAATCAATGAGTAAGTAGGAAGGATACTCTTTTGGTAAATTTAACCGCCTCAATAAATCCATTGACAGCTCAACCTTACTACGGAATTCGATGGCGGTTTTGGTACAGTAATCTTTCTTAAGATAGAGCTCATATTCAAAAGGAATGGAAAGATTGCCTGTACTACAATGAAGCCCTTGGACATTGTGAGACCATTCCTGTTTACCGGAGGTATGGGAATAGTGATAGCCCGTTCCAGCAATATGTTTGCTGTCTTTGCTTTTTTTGTTAATGGTGTCATCAAGAATAACAAACAAGGGCTCACCTGTTTGCTCAAGCTCCTGCCTTAAAACCTTTTCTGTGTATTGCTTACATCTTAAGTTGACAAGGTTCTCGTCCCAAGGGGAAGAGTTTAGGAATTTTTGAGTACAGCTCCTATCCCTGGGGTTAAAGGATGACCGG
>JAEXPO010000535.1 GCA_023446675.1 Bacillota bacterium
TACTGAGAGCCTGGAATACAGCATCCGGCAGTATATGGCCGGTATTGCTCTTCCCCAGAACGGCCTGTCCACGGATAAATCCTTTGACACGGATCCGGAAAGGGCTGATCCTAAAGAGGTTTTGGAAGGGCTTGGAATCCTTGTTCAGAAGGACAGGTCTGCGCGGCAGAACTTGAAGCGAAAGCTTGATAAGCTGGATAAGGAGCTGGGAGACCAAATTGCCCTTATAACCCGGGCACAGTTTATAAATAAGGCCTTTGACGAGCTGGCGACTGCAGGTGAAGAACAAAAAGCTCTCCAGGAAAGAGGGCAGGCCTATAAGCGGCAGAAGAAGCTTATTGAGGATGGGGAGAAGGCCCTTTATAAAGTGAGGCCCCTGGAATTAGCTCTCAAAAAGGAAGAAGAGGGGCTAAAAGGACTGGCAGAAAATCTTGCCGCCTTGAAAAGTGAAACAGAGCAAGCCGTACCGGCGGTGGAAGCAGCAGAAAAAGCCTTTCTTGGGGAATTGGAAAAAGAAGGGGAACGGGAGGCCCTGGCCTCCTCTATAGATAGCCTTACCCGGCTTTTGCCCCGTTACGATGCGGCAAAACACCTGGAAGAAAAGGTAGAAAAGCTTAATACTGTAATAGAAGCGCTAACCGACGGTATTGGGGTGCTGGCAGATGAAAAAGACGCGCTTTTTGAGCATATGGAACGCCTGCGCCAGGACGTGGAGGCCCTTTCACAGACAAGCGAAGAGCTGCTTGCCCTGGATAAGGAGGCACAAAGGCTTGAGGCTTGCCGAAACAGCCTTGCCGAGCTTGGTGTGCTCCTTAAAAGGTATGGGGTGCTTCATACGGAAAGCGGGAAAAGCGCGTCAGATTATGCTTTGAGGGAAGCCGAATACCAGGAGGTCTATGGCATTTACGGTAAAAAAGAGGCAGCCTATTTCAGGGAACAGGCCGGGATACTGGCCGCCCAGCTGGAAGAGGGGAAACCCTGTCCTGTTTGCGGTGCAACAGAGCATCCCGGAAAGGCAAAGCCTTCTCTTGAAGCGCCGGATAAAGGGGAGCTGGACAGCCTTAAGCAAAAGCTTGACAGCGCGAGGCAAAGCCTGCATACGGCAAGCTCCCGTTCTGCTGCTTCCCTTACTGAAGTAAGACTGGCCTGGGAACAGGTCCTTGAAAAAGCTTTGATCCTTTTTCCGGAGCGGGCGAAGCCTGATGAAAAGGACGAGCCTGATGGGGAAGTGCTTACATCCCTCATTGAAAAGGCCCTGGGTGAATGGCAAACCGCCAGAGATGCAAACAAAGCAAAAATTCTTGAGCTAAATGAAAAGGAGCTTACGAAAAACCGGTGCCGGGAGCAGCTTCTGGCCCTGGAGGAAGCATTTAAGGCCAACCAGGAGGCTGCCGTTTCAAAAAAGGATGAGAAAAACGGTATTTTATCGGAATTAGCTGCAAGTGAAGGAGAGCTAAAGGCATTAAAAGTCTCATTGGAATATTCTGACAGGGCCGAGGCTCAAAAAGCCTTAGCCAATTTTACCCGGAAGCTCAATACGATGAAGGAGAACTTTAAAGCGTTCCAGGAAAACTTTCATAGCCTCAAAAGCAAATTGGATACGGATAATGTCCGTTTGTCCGACCTGGAAAAGAGGCTGGAGAAGGGTGCCCTGTCACAAGCAAAGGCCGAGGTCGAATTTAATGAAGCCCTTCTGGAGTCGGGCTTCATTAATGCAGAAGCTTATGCCTCCTCACTTCTTGAGGAGGGTGAAATAAAGGAGCTAAACGTCCTTGCTCGTGGCTATGAGGATGAGTTAAGGACGGTTGAGGAAAACCTTTCCCGGCTTCTTTCGGAAACGGAGAACAAGGTGCGGCAGGATGTGGAGGGTCTTGCCGGTATAAGGCAGGAGCTGGAGCAAAAAAAGGCTTCTGCGGAAGAGGAGCTTCAGATAATCTCCGCCCGCCTGGGGGCCAATGAACCGGTTGAAAAAGCTCTGACTGGGGCTCTTGCCGACGCTGAAAAGCAGCAGCGGCTTTACCTTGCATTAAGCCACCTGTCCAAAACGGCCAACGGTGAGCTTGCCGGGAAACAGAAGCTGGCCTTTGAGCAGTATGTCCAGGTTGCGTATTTTAACCGTATTCTAGGCGAAGCCAACAGCCGTTTAAAGCGTATGACCAACGGCCGCTATGAGTTGCAGCGCAGGGAGGAGGCTCTTGATATCCGATCCCAGACAGGCCTGGAAATCGATGTGCTGGATTATTATACGGGCCGCACCCGGACAGTGAAATCCCTGTCCGGCGGCGAATCCTTCAAAGCCTCCCTGGCTTTGGCCTTAGGGCTGTCCGATGTTATTCAGAGGCATGCGGGAGGCGTTGAAATCGATACTCTTTTTATTGACGAAGGCTTTGGCTCTCTGGATGCCGAATCTCTGGAGCAGGCGGTTCAAACCCTTTTGGGGCTGGCGGCAGGGAACAGGCTGGTGGGGATTATCTCCCATGTGGGCGAGCTTAAGGAGCAAATTGAACGGCAGATTATCATAAAAAAGAGCAGCGGGGGCAGCTCTGTCATCGTGAAGCTGGAGTGAATCCCGATAACTTATATTACTGTTTATTTTAATCTTTTTGAAAGAGAGGCTGGATAATGAAATTACTCTGGCGTGTGGCCAAGGAAGCAAAAAAATACAGGGGACTTTTAATTACAGGGGCTTTGTCCACCCTGATGCTTACCGCATTAAACTTAATTGCACCAAGGCTTTTAAGCCAAATAACCGCAATTATATCCCGGGGAATGACTGATGAAGGGCTGGAGCATATTCTTTACCTGTCCCTTTCTCTTTTTCTTATTTACGCCCTTCGCATACTCTTTCGCTTCCTTAGCAATTATATGTCCCATAATGCGGCCTGGCGCTGTGTTCAGGATTTGAGAATCAAGGTTTACAACCATATGCAGTCCTTTTCCCTGGCTTATTTTCACAATAAGCAGACAGGCGAGCTTATGAGTCGGGTGGTTAATGATACGGCGGAATTTGAACTGCTTTATGCCCATATCATGCCCGAGACGGTTACGAATTTCGTCACCCTTGCAGGGGTTTTAACCATTCTGTTTTTCACCAACGCCAAGCTGGCGCTCCTCACCTGCATACCCGTTCCCTTTATCCTCCTTTGCGGGTGGCTTTTAGCCAAAAAGGTTCAGCCCAATTTCAAAAAAATGCGGGTATCCCTTGCCTCGCTCAACGCCCAGCTTCAGGACAATTTTTCAGGTATCCACGAAATTCAGGCCTTCGGCCAGCAGCGCCATGAAAGCGGGAGAGTGTATGACAGGGCCAGCGAATTTACCAGAAATATGCTCAGCGCCCTGAAGCTCAGCGCGGTTTTCCATCCTACCGTAGAGTTTCTTACCGCTCTGGGAACGGTTATTGTAGTGGGCTTCGGAGGCTATTTGGCCTACCGGCAGCAGCTTACGGTAGGGGATATTGTAGCCTTTCTTTTGTACCTTGCCCTTTTTTACGCTCCCATTACGGGCCTGACCCAGCTTTTGGAGAATGCCCAGCAGGCCATGGCGGGAGCTGAGCGCGTTCTGGAAATTCTTGACGCCGATACGGATATCAAGGATAAGCCTCATGCGCCGGACTTGCCGGTAATTAAGGGCCATATTTGCTTTGAAGAGGTCTCCTTTGGGTATATTCCTGAAAAACAGGTTCTGGATAAGGTGAGCTTTGAGGTGGAGCCGGGACAGATGGTGGCCCTTGTGGGGCCGACCGGTGTCGGCAAAACTACCCTCATTCAGCTTGCTTCCCGTTTTTACGATCCCACCTCGGGAAGGGTGACGGTGGACGGCCATGACCTTCGTGAGGTCACGCAGGAAAGCCTTAGAAGCCAGATTGCCATGGTGCTTCAGGATACCTTTTTATTTAACGGCACCGTGACGCAGAATATTGCCTACGCACGGCCGGACGCCGCCATGGAGGAGATTGTGGCTGCGGCGAAGGCCGCCCGCATTTACGACGATATCATGCAAATGCCCCAGGGTTTTGACACTCATGTAGGGGAGAGAGGAACGAAGCTCTCCGGCGGACAAAAGCAGCGTATCGCCATTGCAAGAGCTATTTTAAGGCAGGCTCCCATCCTCATACTGGATGAAGCCACGGCATCGGTGGATACCAAAACGGAGGCCCAAATCCAGCAGGCTCTCCTGGAGCTTGCCGGCACCCGCACCATAATCGCCATTGCACACCGGCTTTCCACCATACGCCGGGCAGATAAAATACTGGTTTTTGAAAACGGCAGAATCATTCAGAGCGGCACTCATGAGGAGCTTATCAACACTCCCGGCATGTACCGTGATATGTGCAGGGTGCAGGCGGAAAGCGCCGTGCTGGATTTCGGGACTTAAGGTCTGTCGGGCATAAGCTTATATAAAAAGGATTTCCTTAAAAAAGGGAAGTCTTTTTTTATTGTTGACACCGGGAATCCGGGGTGATAAAATAATTTCTGAGTTAGTTAGTTAAGTAGTTAACCGGTATAATAAAGGAGGCGATAGGTTGCAGATCGATTTTAATTCCGAAAAGCCTATTTTTCTTCAAATAGCGGAGGGTCTGGAGGATACCATTCTTTCAGGAGGCCTTCCGGAAGAAAGTCAAATCCCTTCCATAACGGAGTTTGCGGTGAGCTTTAAAATCAATCCGGCTACCGCCCTTAAGGGTATAACGCTGCTGGTGGACGAGGGGATTATTTATAAGAAACGGGGTATTGGTATGTTTGTTGCGTCAGGTGCTTTGAACAAGCTCCTGCAAAAGAGGAGAGAGCAGTTTTTCGAAAGCTTTATTGTAAGCCTTATCAGTGAGGCAGAAAGGCTGGGGCTGTCGGAGGCGGAAATTAAATCCATGATAGAAAGAGGGTATAAAAAATGAAAGGTATCGCTATAAACAACATCAGTAAGAGCTACGATAAGGTGAGGGCCCTGGATAATGTTCAGCTGCACCTTGAGGAAAACAAAATATACGGCCTTCTGGGCCGTAACGGAGCCGGTAAAACAAGCCTGCTCAATATTATAAACGGACGCCTTTTTGCCGACAGCGGCCAGGTGCTGGTGGATGGGGAGCCTGCCCTTGAAAATGACGTAGTGCTGCGCAAGCTTTTTATGACCTCGGAGAAAACCCTATAC